>JBBSVG010000466.1:0-3318 GCA_038233775.1 Bacteroidota bacterium
GCCTTCGCGTGGCTGACCGACACGCACATCGGCTTCGCCCCGGCCGACTCGATCCTGCTCGCCGTCGTGGCCGACATCAACCGGCAGGGCGATTCGCTCGCGTTCGTCGTCCATACGGGCGACGTGACCGAGAAGGGAACCACGACCGAGCTTCGGCTGGCGAAAACGCGACTGAACGGGTTGCACGCGCCGCTGTACGTCGTGCCGGGGAACCACGATACGAAGTGGAGCGAGTCGGGCGAGACTGCGTGGCCGACGATCTTCGGCGACGACCAGTTCGCGGTCGAGCACGGCGGCTGGCGCTTCATCGGGTTGAACAGCGGCATCCCGCTGCGCAGTGGCGCCGGGCATCTGCGCCCCGAACAGACGCGCTGGCTCGATTCGATTGTCGCCGCCGACCCAGCAAAACCGACGGTGCTGCTCTGGCATCATTTTCCGAAAAATGGCGAACTCGACAACCCCGACGCCGTCCCGCCGATGGGCGATCTGCGGTTGCTGCTCGTCGGCCACGGGCACACGAACGACAGCTATCGGTTCACGCTCGGCGCCAACCGCGACGTGCCGGTCGTCATGGCCCGCTCGGTCATCCCAAAACCGCCCGATTATCCAACCGGCGGCTACACGCTCGTCCGCGTATCGGCCGACTCGATCCGCTTCACCCGTCGCGACCTGACGCCGACCGGTCGCCGCGATTCCGTCTGGCTCGCGCTGCCGAACCGCGTTTCGCCGCCGCCGATTGCGGTTCCCGTCTCGCTGGCCGAACCCGAAAGCCAAGATTCCCATCAAGTGGCGCTCCACCGGACGGTTACGGCGGCCCCGGCGCTGACCTTGGAAGATCTGCTGGTCACGCCACTCGCCGACGGCGTGCTCATCGCCACTCGGCGCGACGGGACGACCGCATGGACCCACGACGCGGGCGGCAGATTGCACGGGTCGCCCGTGGTCCGGGGTCGCTTGGTCGTCTTCGGCACGGCCGACGGGCCGAGCGCCGGTCGCGTGGTCTGCGTGGACGACCGGACCGGGCGGACGATCTGGCAAACCGTCGTCGGCGGACCCGTGCTCGGCACAGCGGCGGTCGAGCGCGACACGATCTACATCGGCGCGGCCGACTCGACCGTGCGGGCGCTGGACCTCGAGACCGGGCGGGTGCTCTGGGCGACGAAAGCCTTCGGCGGCTTCGTTCAGGCCGAACCGGCCGTATCGGGCGACCTTGTGATCGTCGGCGCGTGGGACGGGACACTGCGGGCGTTCGACCGACGGAGCGGCGCCGTGCGGTGGACGTGGGCAGGCGGGAAACCGGGCTTCTACTGGTCGCCAGCCGCGTGTGCGCCGGTCGTGAGCCGGGGCCGCGTGTTCGTCACGGCGCCGGACAAGGTCGTGACGGCGATTGATCTGGCGACGGGCCGGACGATCTGGCGGACCGCCGGGCACCCGACGTGGGAAGCGCTCGCCCTCTCGCCCGACGGCGAGCGGCTCTACGCGACCGGTTTCCGCGACACGGTTTATTGCTGGTCCGCCCGCAGCGCCACGCCCGAGTTGCGCTGGGCGACCCCACTCGGCTTCGGGCAGAACACGCTGCCCACGCCGCCGCTGGAGCACATGGGCGCCGTGTACGTCCCGACCGAGCGAGGCGAGATCTACGCGCTCTCTGCGGAAACGGGCGTCCGCTTGCCGATGCTGGGCGGCCGCGTGACGGGCCGGGTCGCCGGTCTGACCCTCGGCGTTCACGACCGAACCGTCCGGGCGACGAGCATGGACGGCGAGACCATCCCGCTCCGCTGACGGTGGTTTTATCAACTCTCAGGCATTACTCAATTGAGACATTCAAGGGCCGGAGCGAGCATGAAAACGCCGTTTTTAGATCTCTTGGCGGCTTTCAATATCCTCGCCTTCGGTTAAAATCGCCTATTTAGATAGGAGTTACGCAGTTCAACCCAAAATCGGCGTTTCCAGCCTGAAAACGAGGATCGCGAAAGTTGTCAGGAGACCTGGAAAACGGCGTTCTCATGCTCGTTTTGGCGGTTTTTTCATTTCAACTGCGTAACTCCTATTAGAGCTAAATTTCGCAACCCTTACAGAGTTCAGGCTTTTTCTGTATTTCTTGAGATTATCTCTAATACGGGTTGTGCTATGCAAAACAGGCCCGAAAAGGCACTTTTCGACCCGAAAATCGCTCGCATAGCAAAATCCGGCAGATAACGTTAGATTGATTGACTGCTTGCCCCGATTTGTGGCGGCTGACAGTCCATCAAAACAGAGAAAACCGCTTAAAACGCACTTTTCATCATAGCACAGCCCGTATTAGGTTGGATCGACGCACATAGCGATACGCCTTCGACGAGCCGCCAGCCGACGAGTCGATCACCAGTTCGACCGGTTTGAGCGAGCGGTAAGGCACATCGGTCACGGCGCCCAAGTAGGGAAACTTCTCGTCGGGATAGGCGAAGATGCCGTCGTTGGAGGCGCCTTCGAGGCCGGGGATCGAGCCAGCGAACTGAAGCGTGCTGCCGAACGTCCGGGCACGGTTGGCTGGGACGGGTCGATAGGCGAATCCGCCGGTCAGGCCACCATTGGCGACGGTGCCGTCGTAGGGGCTGAGGCCGGGCGTGGGCGGATCGAACGTCAGATAGAAGCCGTCGATCAAGCGCGAGTCGGCCGGGTTGGCGCTGAGCGTCGTGTCATGGTCGATGATCACGCGGCCGGTCGCTTCGTCGGTCAGCGTCACGGCCCACCGTCCCTCGCGCCGGGACAGGTCATCGAAGCGCAGCGCGTAGCGGTGGCCGGTCAGCGCCGTCGGATCGAGCACGCGACCGACGATGCCCGCATTGGCCGAGTCGCCGACGGTCTGCGTGACCGGCAGCAGCCGCCCGACCAGCCCGGTTCGGCCCGGCGAGACGTTGTCCGTCGGCTGCGCCTCGACCGGTGTCCGCGCACTCTCGGTCTCCGGGTCGAACTGCTCGGTGACCGGGTTCTCCGCCACGGCCGTGACGGCGAAGCGGTACGTCCGGCCGTTGACGAGCGCCTCGCCGGTGATCGCGTCGAAGTGGACGGTCAGTTGTCGCGGCTCCCGTTCCGCCGGTCGCCAGTTGTCGATCTGTCGCGCCTCGCCGTTGTCGGCGAGTTGATAGATGCGGTACTCGGTGAAGTTGAACCCGTCGCGGCTGAAATCACGGGCGGCGTCGGTCCACGAGAGGACGACTGTCTGGTTGAGGTTGGCGACCGAAACATCCGGCGCGGGCGGGGCGAAGGCAACCTTCGGTAGCTGACTGGTCGGATCGGGGAAGTCGGCATCGCTCTGGGCGCGGGCGGCGTCGGTGA
>JBBSVG010000467.1:0-3318 GCA_038233775.1 Bacteroidota bacterium
ACGGTCGCGACGGCCGCGCTGGCGCTCGTCGCCGTAATCGTCAGCCCGGTGGCGTCGCCGGTGTCGGGGTCGTAGAACAGGTCGGCGGCGTTGAGTGTCACCGTCGCACCGGTGCGAAGCGGGGCGACGTAGGGTGACAGGAAGAGGGAAACGGGCGGGTCGTTGACCGGCGTGACCGTCAGCGTGAACGATGCGGTCGTCTGCCCGCCATCGGTGCCCGTCGCCGTCACACTCACGGTCGATGTGCCGTTGAAATCATGGGTCAGCCCGGTCAACCGCAGTTCGGTGCCAACGACATCGATCTGCGCGTTGAAGTTGGAGCGAACCGCGCTGAACGAGAGCACCTCGCTGGGCGCACCGGTGAAATAGCTGCGCAGGTCGGCGACGAGCGTCGCGGGGACGGCGCTGTCCTCGGCCACGCTCCGGTCGGGCAGCGGCTGAACCAGCGTCGGCACGCGGCGGATCGTCACGCCCGCCGAAACGGCGCTGAACGGCGAGGTGCGACCGGCATAATCGCTCGACTTGGCCCGAGCGTAGTAGGTCACGCCGGGTTGGCCGGTGAAGGTGTACGAGCCGCCGGTCTGGAAATCGTAGAGCGGCGTTCCGGCGAAGCTCGGATCGGTCGAGATCTGCAACTGGACGAACGCCAGTCCGCTGGCCGCGCCGGTCGGCGGCGCCGGATCGGTGCCCGAGGCGGTGAACGTGACGGTGTTGTTGACAACGGCGCCGGTCGGCGTCTGCACGGTCGGGTTGGTCAGATCGACCAGAATCCCGTTCGAGAAAGCGCTGGGGTTCTCGTAGGTTGCCCCGCCGTTCAGCGACGCGGCGACACGGGCAAAGTAGGTTTTCCCGTTCTGTCCCCCGCTGAAATCGACGGTGTACTCCCCGTTGGCGTTCGCCACCAGCAACACGTCGCTGGGCAGCCGAATCTGGGCGACGAACGGGCCGTCCGGGTTGGTCGAGGTGGCGATGTCCAACCGGTAGGCGTTGGCCCCGCTGGTCGGGGGGAAGCGGAACGTCAGATAGGATGAGAGGCTGTACAACCCGTCGTCGAGCGGTGCGCCGGACGTCAGACCGGAGATGTCGCGGAAGTCGTAAGCCGCGTTCCGGTCGAGCGTGTAGCCGCCCGACCCAGTCGGCGAGAAGCGGATCGCCTGCTGATCGTGCAGCGCGTCGGCGAGGTTGTAGCTCGATTCGACGACCTCGCCCGTTCCGACGCCGCGAATCCCGACCGTCGCATCGTTGCCCTTTGCCCGGTCGTTCTCCAGAAAGCGATACTGGAACTTGATCCGGTCGCTGCCTTCGTACAGGATCGTCTCGAACGTCCCCATCGGCAAGTCCGAACCATAGAAGCCCATGTTGTTCGCTTGGACGATCAGTTGCCGGTTCGGCGCTGTGCCGACCGTCAAATACCGAATCGTCCCGTTGGCGCCGATGTAGAGATCGTCCCAGAACGGGTACAGCGTGTTGTCGAACGCCTGCGCGAGCGGGACGTTCGAGTACTGTGTGTTGCCCTGGTCGAACGAGATTAGCCCGTTCGACGACACATAAATCTGCGTCACCGGCCGGTCATAGAAGTAGAAATCAAACCCGATGGGAAACGGTCCGGCGGCGACATCGTCACCCGAGAGGCCGGTGTCCACCCCAACGCCCGGCGCGTCGGCGGTCCGACCCGGCTGCGGCGCAGCGACCGTTTGGGTCGTCACTTTGCCCGTCGCCTTGTCGCGCGTCTGGACGGTGATGGGTTTGCCGGTTTGCGCCCAACCAACCGACGCAAACGCGGCGATCAGGGCGATCATCAGGGCAAGACGAGACACGGCGGATGCAAGTCGCATGGCGGCACTCGGGGGCGAGCGGGAGGAGAAATGGGGGCGGCGAAGCGGGGACCGGTGCTCGATTCGGGCGTCGGGGGAAAGCCCGAACCAAACACGGCGGCAGGGTGGCTACCATGCAACGCGCCGCCGCTAACCGGATCGGCTCATCGCGTCCAAAAAAAATCGCCGCACCCGACTGAGATATGGAATCTCTGCCGAATGCGGCGATGGGTGCGACTTGACCGACCGAGGGGCGGCTACCGACCGGGCAGCGTCAAGCGATAGACGAGCGAAGCCGACAGCGTCGTGCCTTTGTCCGCGTTCTCGCCAGCGATCACCTGTGCGGCGCCGAGCGCAATGCCGAAGCTCGGCAGCGCCCGCACGTACACCGTCCCGCCGATGCGCTGGTAATCGACGCTGGTCGTCCGCAGCGTGGAGTTCAGATCGCCGATGTCGATGCTGCCGCCGGACTTCTGCAAGTCGAACCAGGCGTCGAGATACAACCGGTCGTGGAAATAGCCGACCTTCGCCGAGAACGGGAAGCTGTTCGGGACGACGTTGCCGTTCGGTTCTTTGCCGCTCTTGACCGTGTAGCCGCTCTGCACGTTGCCAAACAGCCCGACCGGCAGTTCATACTGCAGCAGCACCCGACCGTCCACGTCGGTGCTGTGGTGCCCGATGGAGTTGATCTGGTTCGGGTCGTAGGCGCTGACGGGCGTTCGGACGGCGAGCGCGGTCAGCAGCGACAGCTTGCCGACGGCGAGCGATCCCTCCCACGGTTTCCACTTCAAGGCGAGCGTCAGATCCTGAAATGCTTTCTGATCGACCGGCGTCCCGACCGTCGTGCTGTTGGTCTTGGCTGTGATGTACGGCAGCGCCAAGATCAGGTCCAGATCGTCGCGTAACCCGGCGGCGACGAACAGGCTAACCGAGGTTCGGGTGATCTCGTCGAACCCGCCTTTGGAGGCCTGCGCGAGCGTCAGCTTCTTGGTGCCGAACCAGAACTCGTCGAACCGGTCATTCGCCGCCGACAGCGCCACATCGACGTGACCGCCGCCTCGGGTGAACCCGTCGATCACGCCTTGCGCCGATGCGAGTTGCGGGATCAGACCGCAGCCCACCAGTCCAGCCATCGTCCAGAGTTGCTGCTTGAGTGTAGTCGGCATCGGTCGCTCGCTTTGGGTTGACGGTCGTCCCCATCGGGCGAGCCGGACGGCTCACGACCCGACGCGCGCTTCATGACCGGCCGAACAGCGGGGCGAGGGTCCGAAGAAAGGGGTGCAATCCGCTAAACAAAGACCATGCGGCCCACCCCACCCGCCCGACTGCCGACCCCAACTTTTCAGCCAAGTCTATCTCAATCAAGGCTTATCAAAATAAAAATCAGGCGCCGCCCAGCGCGAATCGCATCGCCGGACGGCGCCGGGCGCCTCGCCACCCAATAGGCCGTTCAGTTCTGCAACGGTTCACCCGACGCTGTTCGCCTTACGCGCCCGACCGGTGC
>JBBSVG010000468.1:0-3305 GCA_038233775.1 Bacteroidota bacterium
GGTGGACGCTACACGTACCAGCTCCGCAGCATTGATCTGAGCGGCGCGCAGCACGATTACCCGATGACGGTCACGGTCGAGGTGCAGGCCCCGGTCGAGGCGCCGACGGCCAGCTACGCGCTGCTCGGTGCGTCGCCGAACCCGTTTAACCCGACGACCGAGATCCGGTTCACCCTGCCAGCCGCCGAACCGGCGACGCTGTCGGTGTACGACGGACTCGGTCGGCTGATCCGCAGCGCGACGGTCGCGGGCACTGCCGGGTTGAACCGCTACACGTTCGACGCCGCCGGGCTGCCGAGCGGGATGTACAGCTATCGGCTGCGAGCGGGCAACTTCGCCGATGTTGGTCGGATGACGCTCGTGCGGTAAGCTCGTGCGGTTGCCGGATATGGATTGAGGCGTCGGGCGGAGCGATTCCGTCCGGCGCCTCTTGCGTTATCGGGCCGTCTCGCGGAGCAGGGCGAGCAGCGGCTGCAGCATGGCGGCGGTGGCGGTGGGACAACTGGGCGTGACCGGGACAATGGCGGCCCGGTTGCCAGGGCGAGGGCAGCCCGGAAAGAGGAGCGCTGCCCTCGATCATCGGGCCGAATGTCTCCATCGCGCGCAACGTCTCGATCAACCGCTGCATCGTCGAGAACTCGATCCTCAACGAGAACGCGAAGCTGAATCTGCTGCAGATTAAAGACTCCATCGTCGGCGGCGACACCTATCTGGCCGGTTCATTTCGAAAGCTGAACGTCGGCGACAACTCCGAGATTATCTTTGACACACGGGATTAGCTGGGCCGACTGTAGCTCCGGTCCAAAGCGTCTCGCCCCGTCGGTTCCGGCGGGGGAGCCGGTAACGTGTTTCTCAGGAGGATGGGTGATGAATCGATTTGTCAAAGGCTCCCTGCTGGCCCTCGGGATGGCAACCCTCGCAGCGCCGTCGGCGCAGGCACAAAGCGGCGGCGCGTTGCTGTTCAATGAAGCTGAGGCCGATCAGGTGACGGTGCCCGGCATCACGGCTGACGGGACGCTTCGGACGATTGAGGCGTGGGTGTTCCACATCGGACCGTTCTCCAGCATCTACAACACCATCATCGAGTTCGGCAACGACGCTCCGTTCTTCGGGGTGCTCGATGATGGTCAACTGGATCTCTACCCGATCATCTCCGGCGGTACGGTGCCGGTTGGCGTCTGGACCCACGTCGCCTACACCTACGACGGCACCACCAGCCGTCTGTTCATCGACGGGACGATGGTCGCCAGCGATGTCAGCGCGCCACCGAGCGGCGGGGTCGGGATGGGGATCGGCTACAACGCATTTGACACGCCGTGGGACGGGTATATCGATGAGGTGCGGCTCTCGAACTTCGCTCGCTACACGGCTGCCTTCGCCGCGCCGACCGGGCCGTTCACGGTTGATGCGAACACCATCGGTCTCTACCACTTCGACGAGCCAGCTGGGCAGACGGTGATCGACGCGGCCGGCAACAACGACGGCGTGCTGGGCTCGACCGCTGCGGTCGAGGCCAACGATCCGACCCGAGCGCTCGTCGATGCGCCGCTGCCGGTGGAACTGTCCCGCTTTGTCGGTTCCCCAACGACGGCGGGTGTCGAGCTATCGTGGACGACGGCGACCGAGCGCGACAACGTCGGTTTCACCGTGCTCCGCGACGGCGTTGAGATCGCCAGCTACACGGGCACGACGGCGCTTCGCGGCCACGGCACGTCGAGCCAGCCGAACGCCTACGCCTTTGTCGATGCGCGCGTCAGGTCCGGTGGACGCTACACGTACCAGCTCCGCAGCATTGATCTGAGCGGCGCGCAGCACGATTACCCGATGACGGTCACGGTCGAGGTGCAGGCCCCGGTCGAGGCGCCGACGGCCAGCTACGCGCTGCTCGGGGCGTCGCCGAACCCGTTTAACCCGACGACCGAGATTCGTTTCACCCTGCCGGCCGCCGAACCGGCAACGCTTGCGGTGTACGACGGGCTGGGTCGGTTGATCCGCAGCGCGACGGTCGCGGGCACCGCCGGACTGAACCGCTACACGTTCGACGCCGCCGGGCTGCCGAGCGGGATGTACACTTATCGGCTGCGCGCGGGCAGCTTCGCCGATGTCGGCCGGATGACGCTCGTGCGGTAAGCTCGGGCGGTTGCCGGATATGGAGGGGCGTCGGGCGGAACCATCCGTCCGGCGCTTCTTGCGTTATCGGGCCATCTCGCGGAGCAGGGCGAGCAGCGGCTGGAGCATGGCGGCGGTGGCGCCCCAGACGGTGTGCTGGCGGTAGTGGTGGAAGTGAACCTCGTGCGTCGTGGCGTCCGGCGGTGCGTCGGGTGCGGGCATCAGGCGGATCTCATGGTGCGCCGGGTCGAGCAGATGCCCGAGCGGGACGGCGAGCACTTCGTCGGTTTCGTCGGCGCTCAATGTGCAGTCGAGTGCTTCCAGCGGACCGCGCAGCAGCCCGACGACCGGCGTGACGCGGTAGGCAGAGATCGTGACGAACGTTGGCAATTCGCCCAGAATCGTTATCTGATCGCGGCTCAGGCCGATTTCTTCGGTGGTTTCGCGGAGCGCCGTGTCGGCTGCGTCGCGGTCACCGGGATCGGTTCGGCCGCCGGGGAAGGCGATCTGGCCGCGATGGGTCCGAACGTGCATCGTCCGGCGGGTGAAGACGAGCCACCAGCCGACCGGTTCATCGTCGGCGCCGGGCGATTCGCGCCAGATGAGTGGGACGAGCACGGCGGCTGGGGTTGCGTCGGGGAAACGGGCCTCGCGTGCGGCGTGACCGGCGTCGGGCGGAAGGTCAAGCGGTCGGGTCAGTCGCTCGCGCAGCCAATCGGGCAGCGTCGGGTCGATCTCGGGCGCGGTCACGGGCGGAGGCCACGGGCGACGAGCACGCGCTGGAGCAGGTCGGGCCGGTCGCTCATCAACCCGTCGGCGCCCAAATCGAGCAACCGGTTCATATCCGCCTCGGTATTGACCGTCCACAGATGCACCTGAAACCCGAACCGGTGCGCCGCGTCGATGAACCGGCGTGTCACGAGCGGGATGCCGTGGTACGCTTCAGGCACCTGCATCGCTCGCTGAATCGGGTCCGGTGGCGTGTAACCGCGCAGCCGACCGGTCCAAAAGCGGTAGGTGAACGCCTTGATGTCGGCTTTCGAGAAGAAGCGCGGCACGTCGGGCAGCTTGCGGGCGATGATCTCGTGGGTGACGGGATTGGCCGAGCCGACGACGATCCGCTCCTCCAACCCATGTTCGCGGATCAGCGACGCGAGCCGGTCAACGAGCGCCGGCGAGAGCGGCTTGACCTCGAC
>JBBSVG010000469.1:0-3302 GCA_038233775.1 Bacteroidota bacterium
AGGACCGCGCCGGGCTCGAGCGGCTGCTGTCGGCGGTTGTCGCTGAACTGGGTTTGTCGGTCGTAACCGAGGCGTGGCACACGTTCCCGGCGCCCGGTGGCGTGACCGGGATGCTGCTCTTGACCGAGTCGCACCTGTGCGTCCACACCTACCCCGAGCGCGGCGTCGCGACGGTCAACCTGTACTGCTGCCGCGAGCGGCCCGAGTGGCCGTGGGATGAGCGACTGCGCCGACACTTGGGCGCGACCGACGTCACCGTGCGGCGGTTCGACCGGGGACAGCCATGAGTTTTCAAGCCAATTGCCCGACCTGTGGCACGGCGCTGACGTTCACCGTCGGCACGTCGCTCGTCGTCGTCTGCCCGTCGTGTCGCTCGGTCGTGGCGCGAACCGACCGGACGGTCGAGAGCCTCGGCCAGATTGCCGACCTGACGGCCACCGCAACGCCGCTGGCGCTCGGCCTAACGGGTGCGGTGGACGGACGCGCGTTCCGCCTGACCGGCCGGACCCAACTCGGCCACGCCCTCGGCGGTCGCTGGGACGAGTGGTACGCCGCCTTCGACGATGGCCGCTGGGGCTGGCTGGCCGAGGCGCAGGGCCGGTTCGTCCTGACGTTCGAGATGGACTCGCGCCCGAAATCACTACCGCCATTCGACGAACTGACGCTCGGCGCGGTCGCGCCGCAACTCGGGGCGCCGCTGATCGTGGCCGAGAAGGGCCAAGCGACGTACCTCGCGGCCGAGGGCGAGATTCCGTTCCGCTTCGCGCCGGGGGAGACGTATGCCTACGCCGACCTGTCCGGCGCCGAGCGGCGCTTCGGGACGCTCGATTACGGCGACGAGCCGCCGCGCTTCTACGCCGGTCACGAGCGAACGCTGACCGAACTTGGGCTGGATCGCGCCGCGTCGCACGCCGCCGAACGCCGGGTCGAGACGATGCAGGTCGCCTGTCCCAACTGCGGCGGTGGACTCGAACTGCGGGCGCCGGACGAGACGGAGCGGGTCGTCTGCCCGTTCTGCGGCTCGCTGCTCGACGCCGACCACGGCGCGCTCCGTTACCTGACGACGCTGCGGCAACCGAAGGCGAAACTGCTCGTTCCGCTCGGCGCGTCCGGGACACTCGACGGCGTTTTGTGGACCGCGCTCGGCCAGATGCGCCGCTCGGTCGAGATCGACGGGACGCGCTACGGTTGGGACGAGACGCTGCTCCACGCGCCCGGCGCCGGGTTCTCGTGGCTGGTCTATTCCGACGGTCACATCACGCTGGCCCGAACGATCCCGCCCGGCGAGGTCTCGCTTCGGGGCCGCGACGCTGGCCGAAACGGGCAACCGTTCAAGCGGTTTCAGGACGCGACGGCTCGGGTCGATGCTGTCTATGGCGAGTTCTACTGGCGCGTTGAGGTCGGCCAGACCGTCGAGACGACCGATTTCGTCGCCCCGCCGCTGGGGTTATCGCAGGAGATCTATCGCTACGCGGCGCCTGCATTTTCAGGCGAGATGAAATCGGCTAACCCGTTGCCCCGAAAGCGAAAAGCGAAGGCGAGTTTGGGCGATGGATTGGGCGAGGTGCAGTGGTCGCTGAGCCGCTATGTGCCGCACGACGAGGTCGAGCGGGCGTTCGGGCTGCCGCATCTGCCGCGCCCGGCCGTCGTCGCCCCGACGCAGCCGAACCCGGTCCGCAACCTGATCCGCCCGTGGCTGGTCGCGCTGGCGCTGGCGCTCGTCGCGCTCATCGCCGTCCGGCTGCTCGTTCGGCCCGAGACCGTTTACACAGCCAATATCCCGCTCGCTCCGCTCCGCGCCGCCGACAGCACGCAGGTCGTCTTCAGCCCGCCCATCGCCCTGCGCGGTGACCGGACCGTTCGCGTCACGCTCCGGGCGCCGGTCGATAACACCTGGTTCGCCGCCGAGGGCGACCTGGTGAACGAGGCGACCGGGCTGGTGCAGGGGTTCAGTCTGCCGGTCGAGTATTACCACGGCAGCGATTCGGACGGGGCGTGGAGCGAGGGCAGCCCGTCCGGCGGAACGACGCTCTCGGCGCTGCCGACCGGGACATACACGCTCCGACTCGAGGCGACATGGGAGCGGTGGCAGGCGCCGATCACGGTCGCCGTTCGGGTCGAACAAGGCATCTCGCCGATGATCCACTGGTGGCTGCTGCTCGGCCTGATCACGCTGCCGATGCTCCTCTCGCTGATCCGCTACGGCGCCTTCGAGACGCGCCGCTGGTCCGAGAGCATGTACGGTCCGGCGACGAGTGCTTCGGATGACGACGACGATTAACCCGCGACCATGTCCCGCTATTTCTACCTCGTCTGCTGTCTGCTGCTGATCGGTCTCTACGGCTGGGTCGAGGCGACCGGCCGCACCGTCGGCACCAGCCGTCGGCAGCAACTCCCAGCCGACGCCCGACAGGCGCCCGGCGGCTACCGCGCATTCCACTTCTGGCACGGCGGCTTTCGGGGAGGCAAGTAGAGAGAGCGATGAACGAGGAGCGAGGAGCGATGAAACGGCGATTTCAGATGGATGATCGCGGATTGATGAACCGGCGGCGCGGCGTCGTTTCCGGTTGACAGCCGATCTCCGTTCGTGGTGAGCTTGTCGAATCCACAACGGAGCCGCCGCCGCCGTGCTCTTACCGGTCGCCGTTCTTGAACGTCGGCGCGAATCAGCCGCATCTCTCCGTTCGTGGTGAGCTTGTCGAACCCATGAACGGAGCCGCCGCCGCCGCCCGCTTCCGTTGCCTTTTCTTGCCGTTAGCTGACGGCTGATAGCTTTTTTGCTGATAGCTTCCCTGCCGTTCTCTTGCCGTAAGCTGATAGCTGACAGCTGATAGCCGACAGCTTTTCCCCCCTGTCCCCTGACCCCGATGAACCTCGAATCCTTTCTGCAAGGCGCCGTGGCGTCGGTGGTGTTCACGGCGCTCGGCGTGGTGATGCTCTGGCTGGCGTTCACCGTGTTGAACCGGGTGCTGCCGTTTTCGCTCCGCAAGGAGATTGAAGAGGATCAGAACATCGCGCTCGGGATCGTCCTCGGCGCGATCATCCTCGGCATCGCGATCATCGTCGCCGCCGCGATTCACGGCTGATGCCCAGTCCGTCGCCTCTTGCCCGCCCGTCCGTTCTGCTGCTGAACGTGCTGGTCATCGCCACCTGCGGCCTCGTGTACGAGCTGCTCGCCGGGACGCTGGCCTCGTACCTGATGGGCGACTCGGTCACGCAGTTCTCGCTCGTCATCGGCGTCTATCTCTCGGCGCTCGGCGTCGGCGCGTGGCTGTCGCGCTACGTCGGTCGGGGGATCGCCC
>JBBSVG010000470.1:0-3290 GCA_038233775.1 Bacteroidota bacterium
CAGCTTGCACAGAGAGGGTCTAGGGCTCTCCCAATCGCTTGGCTATCAACGCGGTTGCATGGAGGGGGTAGAAGGGCTAGCGCGAGTGGCTCAGGCTTGCCATCAGGACGAGCGTGCCACTCTGCTCTTCGCCGCAGCCGAGGCTCTCTGTCATAGTATGGATTACGCTCGCCCTCCTGTTGATTGCCTCCGACACGACAGCGAGTTGGCTGGCTTGCATGCGCGGCTCTCTGAGACGGCTTTTGATCAGGCATGGCAAGCAGGATTCTCCATGTCCTTAGAGCAAGTGACGGCGTACTGCCTAAGCGATACCGAATGAATGGAGTCACTGTAGCCGTCCTTTGACAGGCTCAAGACGAGCTTTGAATCAGGCGTCGGGCGGGGCGAGCGAATCGCGGCGGCGTGAGGCGGTCGGGCGAGAAAATGCGCCGCCGGAGCGGGCGTCCACGTCGATGGCCTGTAGCATCTCGCCCAACGCCTGTTCGCCCTTCTTCAAGCCGGAAACGTAAGCAGCGCGGTAGCCAAAGAAGGTCAGCGCGCCCGGCGCGGCCGAGCCGACCGTCGCACCGAGCAGCGCGGCGGCGCCGCCGTCCCCGACCGCCGCACCGACGATCCCGCCGAGAATCCCGCCCGCAGCGGCAATGGTCCCGGTGATCCACGCGCCGTATTTGAAGTTTCGCAGCTTGCCGACCTTCGCATCGACGGTCTCCGTGACCTCGGTCCGTCCGTCGCCCAGGTTGTGCAGCGTCAGGACGATCCGCTTGAGGTCGGCAATCGACATCTGGTAGCTGAATGCGGTGTAGCCGCCGGTCGAACTCACCATCAGGTTCAGCGCCGGGATGTCGAAGATCAGCGTCGCGTCGGCCAGCCGGTCGGCGTCGCCGACGATCTCGGCCAGCGTGAGTCGGTACGGATCGGCCGGCAGCACCCGACGCATCGACTCGAGCACGGCTTCCGGCGACGCGTTGACCGTGCGCGTGACGCTCAATCGCTCGTCGTGGTTGCCAAGGAAGCGCGAGGCGCGGTCGTGACCGCTCTCCGAGATCGACTCGGGGCGCAACCGCTCGGCCTCGATCTCGCGCCACGCCAGCGCGACGTAAGCCGGATCGATCCCGGCTGCTTGGGCAATCGCCTCGACTTCGTGCCGGTCGAATCGCGGCGGAGACAGGTCGAGTGCCGGTTCCGCCGCGCCGCGAGCGAGCTGCGACGAGCGCTGCTCCAGCCGCATCGCCGCCTCGGCCTGCATCCGGGCGGCCAGTCGCCAGACGAGTTGCGCTTCCGCTTGGTCGAGCGAGCCGCTTTCGCCGGGCGCCGGGCGTTGGTCTGATTGGGCCGAGGGACGAAGCTCCGGCGGCGCGGTGAACTCGGTCGATTCGTCGGGGCGGGCGGTGGGACGGGTGCGTTCCATAGAGATCGGCGGGTTGGGGACGCGGACAAGAGAGGCCCGCAAACGCGAAGCCCCCATCGGACAACCAGACCGATGAGGGCTTCGGATACGCGGCGAGCGGCCGTCAGGTTACTTGACGCCGCCCATCAGCTCCTTGATCGGCTTGATCAGCAGCGCCAAGATAAAGGCGGCGAAGATCGTCGTTCCGGCCGAGAGGCCAAACAGCGCGGGCAGCGTCAGTTTCTCGTACAGCCCGGCGACCTGACCGCCCAAGAAGTTGCCGACGGCGGCGGCGAGGAACCAGACGCCCATGATCAGGCTGACGATCCGAGGCGGCGCCAGCTTCGTCATCGTGCTCAGACCGACCGGCGACAGGCACAGTTCGCCGATGGTGTGCAGCAGATACGTCAGCACGAGCCACATCGGGCTGACCTTCGCGCCGCTGCCAGCGGCGATGGCGCCGCCCATCATCACGACGAAGCCGAGGCCGACGAACAGCAGGCCGACCGAGAACTTGGCCGGGCTCGACGGCTCCTTCCGCTTCGCGCCGAGCTTGATCCACAGGCCCGCGAACACCGGCGCGAGGAAGATGATGAACAGCGCATTCAGCGCCTGGAACCAGCCGGACGGGATCTCGAACCCGCCGAGCATCCGGTTGGTCGTGTCCTGCGCGAACAGGCTGAGCGTCGAGCCAGCCTGCTCGAAGGCGGCCCAGAACAGCGACGCGGCGACGAACAGCGCCAGCACCACTACGAGCCGCTTCCGCTCGACCGGCGACCACTTGCCGAACAGGAACAGTCCGCCGAAAAACAGGATCACGACGGCCGAGATGATGTAGTTGAAGGCGCCGACGAAGCCATCGATGGTCAGATGGATCGCGCCAGTCGCGTTCAGCACCGCCACGAGTGCGACGACGGCCGCCAGACCGCCGAGGCCCATAGCGAGCGAGCGGTTCTGCTTCGCCCGCAGGACCGGATCGGCTTCCGGCGCTGGCTTCGCCCCGGCGTTGCCGAGCGATTTGCCGTCGATGACGTACCAGATTAGCCCGAACGTCATCCCGATGGCCGCCGCGCCGAAGCCCCAGTGCCAAGCCGACTCCGGCCGCAGGCCCCATGAGACGAGCTGGGTGCGGAACCACGGCTGCTGCGCGAGGAACGGGCAGATCAGCGACGAGACGAACGAGCCAGCGTTGATCCCCATGTAGAAGATCGAGAACCCGGCGTCGCGACGCGAGCCGTCGTCCTCCGAGTAGAGCTGGCCGACCATCGTGCTGATGTTCGGTTTCAGCAACCCGGTGCCGAAGACGATGAAGGCCAAGCCGGTGTAGAAGATCGGCAGCCCGCTCATCATCAGGCAGTAGTGACCGGCCGCGATGATGATTCCGCCGATGAGCACCGCCCGACGTTGACCGAGGAAGCGGTCGGCGATCCAGCCGCCGGGCAGCGACATCAGGTACACCATCGCCGTGTAGAGGCCGTAGATCGGTCCGGCCGTGGCGGCGTCGAACCCGAGTCCGCCCTCCGCAACCGTGGCCGTCATGAACAGGATGAGCAGCGCCCGCATCCCGTAGTAGGAGAACCGCTCCCAGAACTCGGTAAAGAACAGCGTCGAGAGGCCGCGCGGGTGGCCGAAGAAGCGGCGGTCGCCGACCGGTCCGCCCGGCACGACGCCATCAGGCGGGGACGTGGGGTTGGGCGCGTTCGGGTCGCCGATGACAGTCGAGGCGGGCGACGAGAACTCCGTCGTGGGATCTGTGGGCATGACAGCCGGTGCGGGTTTAGAGGGGAGAGGGCGCGGCGCCGATCAGAGCGTCCGCTGGATGAAATCGAGCATCAGCGTGACGCGGTGCGGCGCGACGCCGGACAGGCCGTGCTGCAATTCGGGATAGACCATCAACTCGAAC
>JBBSVG010000471.1:0-3283 GCA_038233775.1 Bacteroidota bacterium
CCGGGGCGCCGCCGCTGGGCAAGCCGTTCCCGCGCCCCGCGCTGTTTCTCGGCGGCGGCGCCTCCGATTACCTGACCGCCACCGACCAGCCGACGATCCGGCAGCACTTTCCCCAGGCCGAGTTCGTCACGCTGCCCGGCGTCGGACATTGGCTCCATGCCCAATCGCCCGCCGCCGTGCTCGATCTTTTGACCGAGTTCTTCACCCGCTGATCGGCGCGACGACGGTTCGGTAATACGCGCACAGATCCGTCAGCGGACATTGGCCGCAGCGCGGGGCCGAGAAGACGCAGACCCGTTGCCCGTGACGCAGTGCGTCGATGTGGAATGTGTAAAGCACCTCGGGATCGGGCGGAAACAGCGCGAGCAAGAGCGGGTGCGCCGCCGTCGGATCGATCTTCGGCCCGATCAAGCCGATCCGCTGCGAGACGCGATGGACGTGCGTATCGACCGGCAAGACCGGCCGCGCGAAGCAGAACAGCAGCACCAGTGTCGCCGTCTTGATGCCGACGCCTGGCAGGTCGGTCAGCCACGTGAGCGCTTGCTCGAGCGGCATCGTGCGGAGAAACTCGAGGTCGGTTTCGCCGCCGCGCTCGTCCAAAATCCGCCCGACGACCTGTTGAATCCGGGGCGCTTTCTGGTCGGCGTAGTTCGACGGTGAGATGGCCGCCGTCAACTCGTCGGTCGGCGCGTCCCGCACAGCCGGCCACGAGCCGAACCGCTCCCACATCCGCCGATACGCCAGCGCCTCGTTCGCTTCGGTCGTTCGCTGTGACAGAATCGTCGAGATCAACTCATGCATCGGCTCCCGGCGCGGGACGCTCGGCTGCACGCCATACGTCGCCGCCAACCGCTCGTACACGGCGGTCGCCAACTCAACGAACACAGGATCGGGCATTGGGGAAGAGGCTATCAGCTGTCAGCCATCAGCGATCAGCAAACGACGAAAGGCACCGGCTTGGCGCCGTCTTTCCGCTCAACAAAAAACCCCAGGAATCGCTTCCTAGGGTTTTTTGATATCCGCAATGTCGGCCGCAGCGGTTGGTCGGCCACAGCGGCCACGGGGTTTTTTTGATATCCGCGATGTCGGCCGCGTCGGTTAGCGGATCAGTAGCACCCGTTCGGTTGCGCTGAAATGCCGGCCGGAGGTGCCGGTGGCGGCGACGCGGACGAGGTAGAGTCCGGTCGGCAGACCGTCGGCTGAGATCGCCACCGGTTGCGATCCGGCTGCGAGCGTCGCATCGGTCAGCGGTGAGCGGACCGACCGGCCGAGCGCGTCGAACAGCGTCACGCTGACCCGAGCTGACTCCGGCAGGTCGAGCCGAATGGTCGTCGTCGGGTTGAACGGGTTCGGGCTGGCCGGGTGCAGCGCGAACTCAACCGGTGAGGTTGTTGGCGCCGCAACCGATTCCCTGAACTCAACCGTCACCGGCTGGCCGAGGTCGTGAACCTGCCCGCTCACATCGACCGAGCGAAGCCGGTAGGTGTACGAGCCGCTGCGCTCGACGCGGGCGTCGGTGAAGCTGTAAGCCGACCGCAGCGCGGTCGTGCCATTGCCTCGCAACCCGTTGGTCGTGCGGAACGAGGCGATCTCGACGCCGTCGCGAAGCACCGTGAACCCGGCGTTCTCGCGCTCGGAGGCAGTTTCCCAGGAGAGCCGAACGCCGTTGGACTCGCCGGCGCCGGTGAACGAGGTCAACTCGACCGACAGCGGCGTGTCCACCAGCCGCTCGTTGAACAGCAGGCTGACGGAGTTGGCGCCGTTGGCGGAGTTGGCGGTGGCGAGATCAAGGTCGCCGTCCCCGTCGAGATCGCCGATGGCGATGATGCGCGACTCGCCACCGATGGGACCGGCAGTTTCGATCACATACGTGCCGTCCCCTTGCCGAAGCAGGATGCTGACATTGCTGCCTTTGGAGTTGGTCGTGACGATATCAAGCCTGCCATCTCCGTTGATGTCGCCCGTGACGATGCTGATCGGCGTGGTGCCCACCGGACCGGCGAGTTGTAGGGTGTAGCTGCCGCCCGGTTGCCGCAGCAGAATGCCGACCGTGCTGCTGCTGTAGCCCGGCGTGGTCAGGTCCAGATCGCCGTCCCCATCGAGATCGGCGACCGCGATCCCAAGGGGGTAGCTGGTGACGGTGCCGGCGGTCTGCTCGACGTAAGTGCCGCCCGGCTGTCGGAGCAGCAGGCTGATGTCGTTGGTGAAGAGGTTGGCGGTCGCGATGTCGAGGTCCCCATCGCCGTCGAGATCGGCCACCGCGAGATCATAATGAGCGCTCTGGGCAGTGAGCACGTTCTGGACGGTGTAGCTGCCGCCCGGTTGGCGCAACAGCAGGTTAACGACGCCGCTGCCGAAGCCCGTGACGGCCATATCGAGGTCGCCGTCACCGTCCAGGTCGGCGATGCGGATCGACTTTGGGCTGACGACGATGCCGCCGACCGTCTGCAACGTGTAGGTGCCGCCCGGTTGCCGGAAGAGCAGGGCGGCATCGTTGCTGTTCGAATTGACCACGGCGATGTCGAGGTCGCCGTCGCCGTCCAGATCGCCCACCGCTACACCAACCGGACCGAGACCAACGGCAGGGATGGTCTGCACGGTGTACGTGCCACCGGGTTGCCGGAGAAGCAGGCTGACATCGTCGCTGCCCGAGTTGGCCGTTGCCAGATCCATGTCCCCGTCGCCGTCGAGATCGCCCATCGCCACACCGTACGGCGCGGTGCCGACGGTGCCAACGGTCTGGATCGTAAACGGTTGGCTGTGGACCACCGGGGCGATCAGCGCCAAACCGGCAAACAACCCGAGCGCTACGGCGGCGCGTTGAATCGTGGGAGTGTCCATGAGGAAGCGTTTGGTCTGGTGAATGGGGGCATACAGATTCGGGGCGGATCACGATGATCTGCCCCGTTTACACCATGTTTCCCGCCGTAAGCTGATAGCTGTCAGCTTCTTTAGTACGAATAACAGACGATCTGCTTGTCGGAGGCTTGGTAGAACAGGCGGCCGTCGATCTCGTCGAGTTCGTAGGTCGGTTCCTTGTCCTTCAGCACGATCTGGTTGTCCACCGCGCCGGTGGCGAGGTTGACCTTGACCAGCCCGGCGCCTTTCTCCGACCCTTCCTTCACGTCGGTCAGGATCGTCTGGAACGTCCGGGTCTGCTGCGACGCCTTGAACCGGCGCGAGAGCGTTGGGTTGCCGGCCATCGTGTACTCCTGATCGCGACCCGTCGACTGGGCGCGGTCGTAGGCCGCCGACGCCACCATCGCGTTGACCGTAGATCGGA
>JBBSVG010000472.1:0-3280 GCA_038233775.1 Bacteroidota bacterium
AACTCGGCGAGCGGGCCGAGAACACCAAATGGGTCGATATGAGCGAGAAGCTGATGGAGGTGATGCACCGCGAGAAGCCGACGCTCAACCCGAACGTCGATTTCTTCTCGGCCAGCGCCTACTACACGATGAACGTCCCGCTCGACCAGTTCACCCCGATCTTCGCCATCAGCCGCGTCTCGGGCTGGACGGCGCACATCCTCGAGCAGTACGCGAACAACCGGCTGATCCGGCCGCGCGCCCAGTACACCGGTATGCTCGACCAGCAGTACATCCCCATCGCCGACCGAACCGGCACCGCGCCCGACAACCCCAACCGCTCCGACGAAGTGACCGACTGACCGCTTGGCCGGTCGGCTCAAACACAAAACGGGGAATCGGCTTCGCGGCCGGTTCCCCGTTGTCGTTTACCTCGTCCCGATCACAGCGAGATCGCGTATCCGATTCCGCTTTGACCTGGATTCGTTCACTGCGATGGCTCTGCTTCGCTTTCAGCAGCACACTGGCATCCGACCTATATCCATATTGCTGCTCCCAATGGGCAGGAGATTAACAGAGATAGGGCTCTGATTGTTTTTCTTTGGCTGCTGTGCTTTGGTTTCTTTATCCATACGACATTCTCACTCATCCCGTTCGATTGGGTGCTGTAATCAGACCCGTTGCCAGTCGGGCAGAAGCGAGGTCCGCAGGCAGATCGCGGCCCGAGCGCCCTCGGCCAGCGCAACCGTGACGAGGTGCGAATTCGGCGTCAGATCGCCAGCGGCGAAGACACCGGGCACCGTCGTCTCGTTCTGCGCATCGACCCGAAGCGCGCCCTGCTCGTCGATCTGGCAGCCGAGCTTGAGGTGCAGATCACCGCGCAGCGTGTGGCCGAAGTTGAAGAACAGTGCCTCGGCCGAGAGGTCGTCGCCTGATTCGAACACGACTCGCTCGAGTTTATCGGGCGTCGGGCCGACCAGCGCCGTGATCCGTTCGGTCCGCACCCGAATCCCGCGTGCGTCGAGCTTCGCCTGCACGTCGTCGTCGAAGTCGGGTTCGTCGCCGTGGGTCAGCACCGTCAGCCGGTCGGTGTAGGTCGCCAGATTCAGCGTCAGGCCAGCGACCGGTCGGCCGCTGCCGAGCACGACGACTTCCTTGCCGGTGACCTCCCAGCCGTCGCAGACCGGGCAATGGTGGACCGATTTGCCCCAGAAAAACTCAAACCCAGAGATCCCAACCGGTCGCGTGTCATGGACACCGGTGGCGAGCAGAATCCGCCGCGCCCGCACCGGCGGTTCGTTGCGCGAACAAACGGTGAACGTCCCATCGGCGGCGCGATGCAGGTCGGTCACCTCGTCGTCGATCACCTGCCCGCCGTGCATCTCGACCTCACGCCGCCCCTCGCCGAGCAGATCGGTGGCTAAACAGCCGTGCCGACCGAGCAGCCCGTGGACCCCGTGCGAGCGGTAGTTGCGCGGCTCGCCCCAAGAGTACACCCGAGTCCGCAAACGGAACCGGCTCAGGTGTAGCGCCGCCGACAGTCCCGCCGAGCCAGCGCCGACGACGACTGCATCAAACATCTCCTCCGACTCGCCCACGCGCCGCCTCCGCTGGTCAAAAAAAGCAGGCGGGGCGCCCGTATCGGATGCCCCGCCGTTTTGCAAACGCCTCGCTCGCGGCCAACGTTCTGCCGCCGACCGGTCTTACTTGCCCTGATCCGGCTTGGGCGCCATCGCCTCGATCTGCAACTCGATCCGCACGTCCTCGCTGACGAGCAAGCCGCCCGCCTCGATGGCCTTGTTCCACGTCAGCCCGTACTCGGTCCGGTTGAGCGAGCCGGACGCCGTCAGCCCGACGCGCTGGTTGCCGCTCGGATCGGTCATCGCGCCGTCGAACGTCCCGTCGAGGACGATGGGCTTGGTCACGCCGTGCATCGTCAGGTTGCCAGCCAGCTTGAACGTGTTGCCGCTGACGGCCGTCACGCCGGTGCTCTGGAAGGTGATCTCCGGGTACTTCTCGACCTCGAAGAAGTCGGCCGAGCGGAGGTGATTGTCGCGGCGCTCGGTGCCGGTGTTGATGGAGGTCGCCTGGATCGTCGCCGTCGTCTTCAGCGTGCGGAGGTTCTTCGGGTCAAGTTCCAGCGTCGCCGTCATGTCGCCGAACGCGCCGTTGACGGTCGAGATACCCATGTGCTTGACCTTGAAGCCGACGCTCGAGTGGGAGTTGTCCACCTTAAAGGTGCGGACACCCATCGGCGCGGGCGCCATCGCAGCCGTCGCGGCGGCAGCGGGCTTGGCAGCAGGCTTGGTCTGGGCGGCGACGAGCGTCGTCGAGCCGAGCAGTAGCCCGGCGAGAAGCAGCGTGGAACGGGTCATGGCGATCAAACTCCAGATTGGATGAGGAGAAATTAGCAGCAAAGCGATCAGGCGGTCCGGCGACGGTGCAGCGGCGCGGTCACGCCGAGCACAGCAGCCCGAATCAGCGCATCGACCTCGTCCGGCGCGGCGATTTGGCTGTAATTCGGACCGAACAGCGTGTAGGCGACGCCCGTCCGCAGCATCCAGCGACCCGCACGGGCGGCGCGATGACGAAGGAGTGGTCGGTTCAGTGGGCAAGTCATCACGATCAGCGAACGGGTTCAGGGTGGAAATCGGAGGCTTCGGGACAGTCGGCGGCCGACTCGCTGCCGTAGAGTTTTTCGCACAGCGCCGACAACTGCTCGAACTCGTCGGCGGTCAACCGGTCGGCCAGTTGCCGATGGATCTCGTCGATGCGCGGCTGAATCTCGTCGAGCAACTGCCGACCGGCGTCGGTGATTCGGGCCAGCGAGAGCCGCCGATCCTCGCCGGAGCGGGCGCGGGAAGCCCACCCAGCGGCGTCGAGTCGGTCGATCAGCCGCGTCACGTCCAGCGCCCGCTCGATCATGCGCGGGGCGATCTCGCAGCGCGGGTAGCCGAGCGGAAACGTGGTCGGACAGGCGCCGCGCAGGATGCGGAGGATGTTGAACTGCGCCTGCGTCACGCCGAAGTCGGCCCAGACGCCTTCGAACTGCTCGCGCAGATGCGCCGAGGCGACGAGCAAGCTGAGCATCGCCTCCTGCACCGGCGACTCGAACCGGGTCTGCTTCAACCGCGCCTGCAAGCCTTCACCCATCGCACGTCGCTCCGTCTGTTTGCCAGATGCGTGTTACAACACAAATCTACTGCCAACTCGCCGATGATTCGTTTCCCGTCTCCTGTCTGTCACCCTGAACGCAGTGAAGGGCCTCACGCTGAACACGGCCATTTGCCATGCGGGATTC
>JBBSVG010000473.1:0-3280 GCA_038233775.1 Bacteroidota bacterium
GCGGCTGGCGGGATCGGTCGCGGGATGCGGCCCGGCGATCTGATGGTCATCGACGACCATCTGAACTTCACCGGGACGAGTCCGCTGGTCGGTCCGAACGACGAACAGTTCGGTCCGCGCTTCCCCGACGTGAGCGCGCTGTACGATCCGGCGCTGATCGAGTTGACCGAGCACGCGGCGCTCGATCTCGGCATCCCGCTCCGTCGCGGTGTGTACGCGGGCGTGCTCGGGCCGACCTACGAGACGCCGGCCGAGGTGCGGATGTTCCGCTCGCTCGGCGCCGACGCGGTCGGGATGAGCACCGTCCCGGAAGCGTTGCAGGCGCACCATTTGGGGCTGCGCGTGCTCGGCATCTCGTGCATCACCAACCTCGCCGCCGGGCTGGGCGAGGGCAAGCTGAACCACGCCGAAGTGACCGAAGTCGGCCGCCGCGTCCGCGACCGCTTCGCCGCTCTCCTGCGCGCCGTGCTGCTCGACCTGAACCGCTGACGCTTCCGCCGGTTTCCCCGCCGCTGACCTTTTTTCGCCATGCCCCGCGATTTGCCGCTGTCCAACGGCCGCTTGCTCGTCGCCTTCGACGGGTTCTACCGGCTGCGGGAGTTTTATTGGCCTCGCGTCGGCGAGCCGAACCACCTGCAAGGCGAGATCTGCCGGGTCGGCATCTGGACGCCGGACGGGTTCGCGTGGACCGACAGCGACGGCTGGTCGCGGCAATTGCGCTACGCCGACCAAACGCTGGTCACCGATGCCGTGCTCCGGCACGACGGACTCGGGCTCGAGCTGCGCTTTCACGACGCGGTCGATTTCTTCGAAGACGTGCTCGTCCGCCGCATCACGATCACTGATCTGCGCGGCGCGGGCGAGCGCGAGGTGCGGCTGTACCTGCACCACGGGTTCACGCTCTACGGCCAAGCCGTCGCCGATACGGCGTTCTACGACCCGGCGACCCGTGCGATCATCCACTACAAATCGTCGTGCAACCTGCTCGTCTGCGCGGCGGTCGTCGGCACGCCGACGGATCAGGTCGGGCTGAGCGAGTGGGCAACCGGCCACGCGCACGTCCCCGGCTCGGACGGAACGTGGCGCGACGCCGAGGACGGCCAGTTGGGCAACAACCCGATCTCACAGGGCGCCGTCGATTCGACGTTCGGGCTGCGGTTGACCGTTCCATCGGGCGGGACGACGGCGGTGGATGCGTGGATCACGGCTGGCGAGACGTATGAAACCGCCACTCGACTGCACCACATGATCGTCGAGCGCGGCGCTGGGTCGTTCATTGAGCGGACGGGCAATTACTGGCGGCTCTGGCTGCGAAAAGAAGGGCGCGACCTCGCCCCACTCTCGCCCGAACTGCTCGACCGCTACCACGAGAGCTTGCTGATCCTGCGGACGCAGGTCGATTCCGGCGGCGCGATCATCGCGGCCAACGACTCCGATTCGCTCGCCTACGCCCGAGACACCTATTCCTACTTGTGGCCGCGAGACGGCGCCCTCGTCTGCCGCGCCTTCGATCAAGCGGGCTACCGTGAGGTCACGGCGCGGTTCTATTTTTTGGTCAGTGATCTGATTCGACCCGAAGGTTATCTGCTGCACAAGTACTTGCCGAGCGGTCGCTTAGCCTCGTCGTGGCACCCGTGGTGGGGCGACGGCGTGGCGCAGTTGCCGATCCAAGAGGACGAGACGGCGCTCGTCGTCTGGAGCCTGTGGAAGCATTTTGAGCAACACCGCGACATCGAGCTGATCCGGCCGATGTACAAGACGCTGGTCAAAGCGGCGGCCGATTTCATGGTCGCCTACCGCTGCCCGGAGACGCGGTTGCAGGGACCGAGCTACGATCTGTGGGAGGAGCGGCGCGGGTTGCTGACGTTCACCGCCGCCGCCGTCGTCGGTGGATTGGTCGGGGCGGCGAACTTCGCGGTTGCGTTCGGTGAGCACGAGGTCGGCGCTGGCTATTTGGCGGCAGCCGACGAGATTCGGGCGGCGATGCGGGCGCACCTGTGGGACCCGGCCCTGAACCGCTTCCGCCGGATGATCAACGTCATCAACGGCGAAACGACGGTCGATTCGACGATTGACGCCTCGCTCTACGGGCTGTTCGCCTTCGGTTGCTTCCCGGCCGACGATCCGATGGTCGCCTCGACGATGGCGCAGGTCGGCGAGCGGTTGTGGGTCAAGACGCCCGTCGGCGGGCTGGCGCGGTACGAAAACGACAGCTATTATCAGGTCTCCGGCGACATTGAAAACGTGCCGGGCAACCCGTGGTTCGTCTGTACGTCGTGGCTCGGACTGTACCATCTGGCCCGTGCGAACACGCTTGAAGACCTCGAACCGGCCCGGAAAATCCTCTGTTGGATGTCCGAGCACGCTTCGGACAGCGGGGTGATGGCCGAGCAAGTCAACCCGTACACCGATGCGCCGATCCGATTCGTGTACGGCGGGGCCAGCGAGATCGACATCGACCACGTCGTAGCCCTGGGCGATGCGTGGCAAAAAGGCGCCGCGACCTGGCCAGCCAGCAAACGCCTGGCCCTGGCCAACGACCCACTAAACCTGCTGGCGGTGGACGCTGGTGCCAACCGCGCCAAAGGCGACGGGGACGCCGCGACCTGGCTACCAGCGAACAAGACCTACCGGTGCACCTACGTGGCACGCCAAGTCGCCGTCAAACGCGAATACGCCCTGTGGGTCACCGCTGCTGAGCATGACGCGATGATCCGGGTCCTGTCCGGGTGCGCTACCACCGCACTACCAGCCGCCGGGCCAGCGCCCACCAGCGCGCAACCACCCCGCAGCAGCCCGCCCACCACCCGCACAACACCAATGCCGCCGGCCCCGAAACCCACCCCGCGAGCCCCGCGCCCGACCTCACAAGCCCCCCAGCCCGCAGGCGCCTTCTACAAGAATTGTGCCGCTGTGCGCGCTGCCGGTGCTGCACCCATCTACGCGGGCCAACCCGGATACTCCCGCAAGCTTGACCGAGACGGCGATGGCATCGGCTGCGAGAACTAACACGCACGGGTCTGCTGCACGATTAAGTGTCAGGTTGAGGCTGTGACTAGTAGCCCGCGAGAGTCCGCGCACAACGTCTATTGGCAGCGCAACAAGTAGCGATCGGTCCCGCGCACCTTTCTCGGCTTTTCCCTCGGGTGAGAGATCACCAGTCGCTGGCCATGACAAAAGCCAGCACAACCCCAGTAGGCGACGCGAACGCGTAGCTACCGGACCAGTACCGGCCCTCCCTGCGGCGCAGTGGGTGGGGCAGTGGGGTAGAACGGTCTCA
>JBBSVG010000474.1:0-3272 GCA_038233775.1 Bacteroidota bacterium
GACCGCTCGTTCAGCCGCGCCTCGCTCGGACTCAACTTCCCCGGCGTGCCCGACCGGATCGGCCCGTTCTCGGTCCAAGACGCCCGTGTGACCGGCCGCGTCGCGCTGCTCGATCTGGCCTCGCGCAGCCGACTCCGCGCAGCCCGCACCGCCGTCGGCGCCAGCGAGGCCGACGTCCAAGCGACCTCGGACAACGCCGCGCTCGCCGCCGCCCAAGCATACCTCACGCTCGAACGAGCCGAGGCGTTGGTCAGGGCGCGTCAGGCCGATATCACGATTGCCGACCGGTTGCGGGCGCTCGTTGAGGTTCAGCACCGAGCCGGGACGGTTGCCGGACTCGAGCAGACTCGGGCCGAGGTGCAGGTGACAGCCGCCAAGAGCGGACTGGTTTCGGCTCGCGGCGCGGTCGACCGGGCGCGGTTCGATCTGCTCCGCACGCTCGGCGCTGACATCAGCCAGCCAGTCGCGACGGCCGACACGCTCAGCCTGCCGATGCTCGCCGATGCGGCGGCAGCCGATTCGTTGGTCCATCTCGCCACGATGAACCGGCCGGAACTGGTCGCGATTGACCGACAACTGGCCGCTGTCCGGCAGTTCCGTCAATCGGTTCGACAGGAGTTGCTGCCGACCATCGGCCTCGCCGCCGACTACGGCTACAACGGCAAGTATTTCAACGACGCGGTGCTGACCCACACCTTAGCCGTTCAGCTCACCTGGACCGGGTTCGACGGCGGTCGCACCGGCGCCCGAACGGCCGAGCAAGACGCGCAACTCGCCGGGATCGCCGCCCGCAACCGGGAAGTGCGCGACGCGGTCGAGGCCGAGACGCGCACCTCGCTGGCCGGGTTTGCGACGGCCCGCGATCTGGTCGCCACGGCTCGGGAACGCGACCGGCTGGCCGAACTGGAACTCAGCCAAGCCGAGGACCGCTTTCGGACCGGGCTGGCTGGCTCGCTCGACGTGATCAGCGCCCAGAGCAGCGTCAACCGCGCCCAAACCGACCTGATCGACGCGCTCTACGGCTACAACACCGCCCGCCTGTCCGTCCTCCGGGCGGTCGGCCGACTCTCTTCGCTCTAACCCGAGGCTCTTTTATGTCCGACGTTCAGACGCCCCAGCGGCCGCCGGTCGTTCCTGTTGCCACAGCCAGCCCGGCACCGGCCGTCGAGCAAGCCAACCCGACGCGCAAACGGATCGCGCTCGCGCTCGCCGCCGTCGTGTTTCTCGTCGCTCTGTTTTTCGGCTTCCAGCGCTGGACCTACGGCCGGGGCCACGAGACGAGCGACAACGCCCAGATCGAAGGCGACATCCTGCCGGTGCTGCCTCGCGTCTCTGGTTACGTTGAGCGGGTCGCGGTCGAGGAGAACCAGCCGGTCAAGGCCGGTGACACGCGGGTCGTGATCGACAGCCGCGATCTCGATGTCAAGCTCCGTCAGGCGGAAGCCGATCTGGCCGCCGCCGAGGCCGCCGGTTCGGGTGGCGCGGCGACGGCCGGGCTCCATGCCGCCCAAGCGCAGCAAGCCGCCGCTGGATCGAACATCGCCGCCGCCCAGGCCGCCTACGACCGGGCGCGGGCCGATGTCGGCCGGTTCCGCGAGCTGGCCGCCCGCGACGTTGCCAGCCGGTCGCAGTTGGACGCCGCCGAGGCTGGCTATCGGTCGGCGCAGGCTGCGCTGTCGGCTGCAAAGGAAGGCGCGCAGGGGTCGGGTGCCGGTGTCGCCGGGGCCAATGCCCAGATCAAACTGGCCGACGCCAAGATCGCCGCGCAGAAAGCCGCCGTCGAGACGGCGCGGCTGCAACTCTCATACACCGTGCTGACCGCCCCGGCGGCCGGCCGCATCTCGCGCAAGACCGTCGAGCCGGGCCAGTTGGTCAACGCCGGGCAGCCGCTGCTGTCCATCGTCTCGAACACCGAACCGTGGGTGACGGCGAACCTGAAAGAGACGCAACTCGACCGGGTTCACGTCGGCCAGTCGGTCGAGGTGGATGTCGATGCGTATCCGGGCCAGCCGCTGCACGGGACGGTCGAGTCGATTGGCGGGGCGACCGGCGCCCGGTTCGCGCTGCTGCCGCCGGACAACGCGAGCGGCAACTTCACCAAGGTCGTCCAGCGCATCCCGGTCCGCATCAGCCTCGACCCGACCGATGCCGCCCGCCGCGACCTGCGGCCCGGCATGTCGGTCAACGTGGCGATTGATGTGCAGCAGCCCGCGAAGGGTCGGTAAGCCGACCATCAAGCCCAAGGGGAGAGCGTATGTCGGAGACACTCGTCGCGCCGAGGCTCGGCAAGACCAATGGACGGGGCGGCGGGGCCGCTGCGGCGGCTCAGGCGCGGGCCAGCGGGTCCGACCCGTATGCGGGCAAGTGGATGATCGCTTTCGGCGTCGTGCTGGCGTCGATGATGGAGCTGATCGACACGAGCATCATCAACGTGGCGCTGCCGCAGATGAGCGCCAATCTCGGCGTGACGGTCGATGAGGTCACGTGGGTTTCGGTCGGCTACATCCTCTCGGCCGTGATTATTCTGCCGATGACCGGCTGGTTCGCCGCGTATTTCGGCCGACGAAACTACTTTCTCGGCTCGATTGCGCTGTTTACGGTCGCCTCGTTCTTCTGCGGCTTCGCCGGCTCGCTCGGCTCGCTGGTGTTCTGGCGGATCGTCCAGGGCATCGGCGGCGGGGCGCTGATCGCGACAAGCCAAGCGATCCTGTTCGAAGCTTTCCCGCCGGAGGAGAAAACCCTCGCGTCGGCGATCTTCGGGATCGGGATCATGATCGGCCCGGCGCTCGGCCCGACGCTCGGCGGGATCATCGTCGAGAACTACTCATGGCCGTGGATCTTCTACGTCAACATGCCGTTCGGGCTGTTAGCGCTGTACATGGTCTTCACCTACGTCCCGGAATCGAAGTTCCGCCAAGCGGCCGGGAAGATCGATATTCTCGGCTTCATCCTACTGGCCGTTGGGATCGGCTCGTTGCAGTTCGTGCTCGAGCGCGGTCAGCATTATGAGTGGTTCGACTCGTCGCTGATCCTCGGGCTGACCGTGACGGCCGTGCTGGCGGTCGGGACGATGATCTGGTGGGAGCTGCGGGTGGCCGATCCGGTGCTGAACCTGCGCGTGCTGAAAGACCGCTCGCTGGCTGGCGGGTCGATGTTCGCCGTCGCGCTTGGCGCCGCGCTCTACGGCAGTGTCTTCGCGGAACCGCTGTTCATGCAGCTTGGGCTGGGCTACGCCTCGCAGAAAACCGGCTGGCTGCTGCTGCCCGGCGCGA
>JBBSVG010000475.1:0-3253 GCA_038233775.1 Bacteroidota bacterium
TCCACCTCAGCAGCCCGAGCGTAACGGTCCGGGCCGACGTGCAGGAGATCACCGAGGACCGCCGACCCGCCATCGCCATCGTCGTGACCGGTGTGCCGGGCGGCAAGCAGGTCGTCCTCTCGCCGCCCCGACTGGCCGTGCTGCTTCGCGGCGGTGTCGATGATTTAGCCAAACTGCCCGACGACAGCATCTCGATCCACCTTTCCTACGACGCCGTCATGGCCGACACGCTCGGCGTGCTCCGGCCGACGGTTCGCGTCCCGCTCGGGATCGAACTCGTTCGGGTCGAACCCGACCGCGTCCAGTACCTTGTCCGCTCCCGCTGACGCCACACGTCTCGCCTTCCCCTCTGGAAGGTTGCCATCAAGTGGCAGCGTCGCCCAAAGCGTCGAGATGCCAAGTGGGCAGTGGCTCTCGATTCGTCTGCCAGTGGGTCGGGATGCCGTCAGGCCCGACAAAGGACGCGACCACGCCGCCCACGATGGCACCAAGCGTATCGCAATCCCCGCCGCCGCCGACAGCCAGCCAGAGCGCCCCTTCGTAATCGTCCAACGCCTGCCCGGAGCACCAGAGCGCATACGGAACGGTGTCCTGCGCCGACATCCGCGTCCCGTTGCCCAACACCGACACCGGAAAGTCAAGCGACTGGACGCGGCTCATCCCCTGCGCCCGAACGAGCTTCGTCCGTACCTCGCTTGGCGACATCTGCCCGACAATCTCGCCGATGAACGCCGCATGGCTCGGGCGCTGACCTGTTTCGCGCCAGCGACACGATACCGCAGCAGCCAGCGCCACCGCAATGGCCCCGGCGATGCCCTCGGGATGGGCGTGTGTGACTTCTGCGGCCAGGGTCGACTGGGCGGTTACGGCTGCGAGATCGTCAGCGAAGAAGGCACCGAGCGGAGCGGCCCGCATGGCAGCGCCATTGCCGAAAGAGCCTTGTCCCTCGAACGAGTGCGCGGCAACCGCCTGCCACGATTCGCCGTCCCGGATACGGGCGAGCACCCGATGCATCGACGGCCCATAGGCGCGGTCATAGCTGTAATGCTCGGCAAGGCTGCGAGCCAATCGCGTCTGATCGATCCCACCGTGACCCAGCAAGCTCTCGACCACCGAGAGTGACATAATCGTGTCGTCGGTGAAGTCCCACGGCGCCGGAGGCAGCTGCCGATGGCGCAACCGCTCATCGGACGCATTCTCACCCTGAAAAAAGCATTGACCAAACGCATCGCCGAGCGACAACCCATCAAGCGACAAGAGCGCCCGCTCAACAGCCGTCATGGAATCGCTCTCGGTTGACGATCATGGGGAAAAGGTGACGGCGGCAGTCGAGGCGGCGAGCGTCCAGCTTGCTCGGGTGTGGAGGCCTTCGACGGCGGCGGGAACGGTGGCGCCATCGACCCGAACGGTGGCGAGCGGCGTCGGGGCGACGATGTCCAGCGCGACCGGTTGGCCGACGACGCCGCGCACGCGCACGGTCAGCGACCGGCCGCCGTCGGTGCGTTGGACCTGATCGACGATGCACGAGGCGGCGGCGAGGTACGGGCCGGTCGGTGCGCCGCGTTCGAGTTCGATCCGCGACGCCGGTCCGGTCAGCACGGCCGATGGCGTCTCAATCCCGTCCATGACGATCCGGCGGAAGGTGTTGCCGGTGCCCGACCACGACACCTGACTCTGCGTCCCGCCGACGGCCAGATCGTAGGCGACCGCGCCGAAATCTTTGGGCAGATTTGGGCTGAACGAGAGTGCCCACGGCGTCTCGCGCACCCCGGCGAGTTGGTAGAGGACGTGCAAAAACCACCCGCCTGCCCAGAGAAAGGTCGGTTTATCGACCGCGCCGTAGGTCGGCGAGGCGGGATCGGCGTTGCGGTACTCGTAGAACGCGGGCTGGCCGCCCGGACTGTCGCGCACACCGGCGACGCTGAGATACCGCTCCAGCGCGCTGCGGGCGTCGTCCACCCGACCAGCGGCGATCAGCCCGAGCGCGTACCACGCATTGCCCTGCGGCCAGACGCCGCCGTTCATGTAGAGAAACGGCGCGCCGACCTCGCCCGGCTGGAAGTGATACCGCTCGGTCAGCGTGTGGTAATCGGCTGGCATCGCGTTTCGCATCCCGACGTGTTCGTCGAGCAACTCGCGCCGGGCGGTGGCGAGCAGCGTGTCGCGCCGAGGCGGATCGAGCAGCCCGAACGCCGCCGCGAGCAGCGAACCGGTGTAGTAATGCCGATCCATCGACGCTGAATCGAGCCCATTGAGCAGATAACCGGCCTTGTCGTCCCACAACCGCTCGGTCAGCGCACGGCGCATCCGGGCAGACGTGCGGGCGTGAGCCGCGAGCGCATCGTCGGGACGATGCAGCCGGAGCGTGACGTAGGCGTAGGCGTCGAGGGCGCGGATCATCAGCGCGGTCAGGTAGGCGCGCGGCCCGTACACGTGGCCGATGTCCCACCAATCCGGCCGCTCGGCGTTCATCAACCCGTCGCGCTCGTTGCCGAGCATCAGCGCGACGCTTTTGGTCAGCGTCGGGTAAAGCAACGCGACGGTGGTCGTGTCGCCGCTGTGTTTCAGGTACGAGGCCGACAGCAGGACGACCCACAGGTGGTTCCAGTTGTCGCGATTGGCCGGTTCGACGACGAACGTGCTGTCTTTCCAGTACCGCGCGTGCGGCAGGATCGAGTCGGCGCGGACCAGCGACTGGACGTAGCGCAGATCGCCCCGGACGCGGTCGGGATCGAAAAAGACGGCGCCGAGGTCGGTCAGCAGCAGGTCATGGGTGAAGAAGAAGTTGTACTCGGCCGGACTCGGCATCGGGACGATTTGGCCGTCGAGATAGTGACGGTCGGCGCGGAGCAGGGCGCGGGCGAGCCGGTCGGTCTGCCGCAGCGCCGAATCGGGCAGCGTGAACCGACCCTGATCGCGGACGTAGCGGCGAATCCCGTCCTCATACGCGGCCACCTGCGCCCGCCACGTCGCCCCGGCGCGGCGCCGAACCGCCTCGCTCTCCTGCCACCGCACCGTCCCGATCAGGTGCGTCACGACGAGCGAATCGCCCGGCGCCAGCGTGCGCGTGTAGCGGAACGCCGCCCCATCGCCGCGCAGCCGACGCATCGGCCTCGGTGTGGCGCCAGCGTTCAGGACGAATAGGTCGGCGGAATCGGTGTCGGCGGCGTCGAACGAGGCTAAAAAGGTCGAGCCGCCGTCCAGATAGCGCGCTCGGGTTGGCTTGCGGGTCGCGTAGGTGTGCGAGGTCCGA
>JBBSVG010000476.1:0-3247 GCA_038233775.1 Bacteroidota bacterium
CAGCGTCTTCAGCGCCGTCGATGCCGATCTCGTCTCGTCGCTGACCGTCACGCGCGGCGTGCTGCCCATCGAGCAGGAAGGTCGGCTGGGCGGGCTGATCGCCGTCGATACCCGAGACGGGACCGGCAATCGGCCGGTGGTGCGGGCGCAACTCAGCCTGCTCAGCGCCAAAGCCAGCCTCGAAGGTCCGATCTCGCCGCTCCAGCGAGACGGCGGCCACGCGAGTTATCTCGTCAGCCTGCGCCGAACGTACCTCGACTGGCTGGCCGGTCTCGCCGCTGGCAACGGGCCGAATCCGGTCCCCTACCAGTTCGATGAAGGGTACGCTCAACTGTTCTGGCGCGACCCGAGCGATACGCGCGACGCCAGGCTGTTCGGCTTCCTCAGCCGTGACCGCTGGAGCCCGGCCGACCCGCAATCGGACGCCGCCGATTTCGGCATCTTCAACTGGCGCAACCACGCGCTCGGACTGAGGCTCCGCAAGCGCGACAATGATGGCGGCGAGACGGCGCTGAACGTTTCGTGGAGCGGGTTCGTCAACCACACCGTTCGGCGCTACGAGGACGCCCCGGCCGTCGGCGATTCGTCGGTGTTCTACCGGCAGCGGATCGACAGCGGGATCGACGATCTGACCGCTCGGCTGACCTCGACCCGAGCGCTGCCGACGCTCGACCGGTTCGGCACCGGCGGCTGGACCGGCACGGTCGGCGCCGAGGCGCAAGGGCTGCGGCTCCGCTACGAAGCGCTGAACGCGTTCGGCCAGACCGACCGACGGACCGACGAGCCGGTGGTTGGCCTCAGCGCCTTCGCCGGATTGGCCGGCCGCGGGCTGCACGACCGGCTGCAACTCGATGCCGGGCTGCGGGCCACGCACTACGGCCGACTCACCGGCATCGCCGTCGCGCCCCGGTTCGGCGCCCGCTTGCTCGTCGATGAAGCCGTCAGCCTGACGGCCGGGCTCGGCTGGCAATACCAAGCGCTGACGACGCTCAACGACGAGGACGACCTGTTGACGCTGTTCGAGGCGTGGACCCGGCTGCCGGACGGAAACCGCCCGTCGCGCTCGCGGCAGATGACGCTCGGGCTGACGTGGACGCCGCCCGCTCGTCCGGTCAGCTTCGGACTCGACCTCTACCACAAACGGCTCGACCGGCTCAGTCGCCCGAATCGGTTCCGCACCACGCCCGCCGATCCGGTCAACCTCTCCGGCGAAGGGTGGGCCTACGGCGCGGAACTGTCGGGTCGCTACCAGCCGACCGAGCGGGTGCAGCTCGATCTGTCGTACACGCTGGCCCGCTCGATTTACGCGTTCGACGCGCTGCCCTATCCCTACGGCGCCGATGAGACCTATCGCCTCGTCCGCTACTACCCGAGGTTCGACCGTACCCATCACCTGAATCTGCTGCTGGCGTGGCAGCCGGGCACCGGTCGGCTGTGGGACGTGTCCGCCCAGTTCACCGCCGGCTCCGGCCTGCCGACGACCGACGGCGCGGCCATCTATGATTTGTACCTTTACGGCGGACCGCAGGGCGTCCAGTCCTCGTTCGGCACCGTCGGCCTGACCGCCCGCAACGCCCGCCGCCTGCCGATCACCCACCGGCTCGATGTCAGCCTGACGCGGCACCTGAGCTATCGACACTGGCGCGGTGACCTGTTCCTCTCGGTCTATAACGTGTACAACCAGCGCAACGCCGTGCTGGCCGTGCCGCCATCGGAGCGGCCGACCTACACGAGAGTCACCGGCGTCCCCGACCTGCCGTTTCTGCCCACACTCGGCTTCCGCGCCACCTTCTAACGGCCAGCGCTCAGTCGCCCGAACTGCGGAACCTCGATCAGCATCCAGCGCCCGTTCAGGTGCTCGAAGAAGTAGGCGATGCCGACGCCGTTCTCGACGGTCCACCCGCCGCCGATTCCCGGTGAGCGGGCGCTGGCCGATGTCGTCACGCCCGACCGAACCGATTCGTCGCCCGAGTAGCACCCATTGCCTGCTCTACCGCCGACGATCTGACGATCCAACCTTCCGATATGAAACCGCTGCTCACCCTGCTGCTTCTGCTCGTTTCGTGCGCGTCTGTCCCACGGTTCAAGGCACCGCCGACCGCCGTGCTCGCCGACACGACTCGGACGCCGTGCTCCAGTTGCGCCGAGTGGAACGTGCCCCACGCCCCGGTTCGGATCTTCGGAAACACCTATTATGTCGGGACGAACGGGCTGAGCGCGATTCTGGTGACGTCACCAGAGGGCCATATGCTGATCGACGGCGCCCTGAAGGAGTCGGCGCCGCTCATCCGCTCGAACATCGAGGCGCTTGGGTTTCGCGTGGCGGACATCAAGCTGATCCTCAACTCCCACGCGCACTTCGACCACGCTGGCGGAATCGCCGCGCTGCAACACGCCTCCGGCGCGACCGTCGCCGCAAGCCCGGCGAGCGCAGCGGTGCTTCGGGCGGGCCGACCGGGCACCGACGATCCGCAGTACGCCGAACTGATTCCGCTCCCAATGCGGCCCGTGCCCACGGTCCGCGAGATTGCCGATGGCGAAACGCTTCGAGCCGGACCGCTGTCGCTGACGGCGCACTTCACGCCGGGCCACACCGCCGGGGGAACCACTTGGACGTGGACCTCGTGCGAGGGCGACTCGTGTCGCCGCATCGGTTACGCCGACAGTCTGACGCCTGTCTCGGAAGCAGGCTATCGCTTCAGCCAGAGCGACCGCTACCCGTCGATTCTGGACGACTTCGCCCACAGCTACGCGGTGATCGAGTCGCTGCCGTGCGACATCCTGCTCACGCCGCACCCTGGCGCCTCTCGCTTGTTCGAGCGCCTAACCGCTCGGGCGCAAGGCGATCCGAACGCGCTGATCGACCCGTCCGCCTGCGCCCGCTACGCCGTCGAAGCCCGACAAAAGCTCGCCCAGCGCCTCGCATCCGAGAAGTAAATCGTCCTGCCGCTTCTGCCCGCCCTCGGCTCCCGCGCCACCTTCTGAACAGGCACCGTCAGTCGCCCGAACGGAGAACCTCGATCAGCATCCAGCGGCCGTTGAGGTGCTCGAAGAAGTAGGCGACGCTGACGCCGTTCTCGACGCCGGTCACGTCCACCCGCCGCCGATTTCCGGTGAGCGGGCGCGGCTCGTCGAAGGAATCGGACACCTGCGCGGGGTATTCAGCCCCGGCTTGCCCGAGACGGTCGAACCGCCAACTCGCCCGATCCAACCGGAGCGTGTCGGTCACGTCGCGCTCGACATCATA
>JBBSVG010000477.1:0-3247 GCA_038233775.1 Bacteroidota bacterium
CCTTCCTCTTTTTACCGCTCCTTTCATGGCGAACGCGTCCATCTCGAGGAAAGCCCGCGTCGGTTTCTTCGTCTTCATCGGTCTGGCCGTGCTGATCGGCGGCTTGTTCCTCATCGGGCAGAACAGCAAGCTGTTCAGTCGCTCGTACCACGTCAACGCGTTTTTCAACAACGTCGGCGGGCTGACCGAGACGGCGACCGTCAACGTCGCCGGCGTGCGCGTCGGCACGGTTGAGAAGATCATCCTGCCGAACACGGCGCAGGACAAGGTGACGGTCGTGCTCCGGCTCGACGAGGACACCAAGCGACTCGTCCGCAAGGACTCGGAAGCGCGAATTGAGACGGCCGGTCTGGTCGGCGACAAGATCGTCGAGATCACGCCTGGCTCGACCGGCGCGGCGGTCGTCGAGGACGGCGGGACAGTGCCGACCCGTGAGCCGTTCCAGATCTCGGTCGTGATCGACCGGTTCAACCTCTCGGCGCAGCGGGTCGATTCGCTCATCATCGGCATCGGCGACATCGTCCAGCACGTCAAATCCGGCGAGGGAACCGTCGGTAAGCTGTTCTACGACAACACGATCCACGACCGGATCGCCTCGATGGTCGCGAGCGCTGACCAGACGTTCCAAGCCGTCACCGCCCAGGCCGACGATATCGCCCGCATCTTGGCCGACGTTTCGGTCAACATCAACGATATCACCGGCCGGATCAACTCTGGGCAGGGGACCATCGGCGCGCTGATCGGTCGGAACGAGATCTACGAGAATCTGCGGCAGATGAGCGAGACGATGAACCAGTCGAGCACGACGCTCAGCCAGGGGATCGACTCGTTCAACGAGAACATGGAAGCGCTGAAGCACAACTTCTTCTTCAAGAGCTATTATGAAGAGCGCGGCTACTGGGACCGGGCCGTGTTCGAGCAGCAACTCGACGAGCAGCGCAAGTCGCTCCTGCGGCTGAAGCGCGACCTGGAGGAGAAGCAGCGCGAGTTGGATGTTTTGCAGCGGCGTTTGGGCCAGCCGTCGTCGTCGCTCACCCCGCCGACCAACGCGCCGGCGGCGCAGCTCTCGCTCGGCCGGACCGATTCGGTTGCAACGCAGCCGCAACTCGTCCCGGCCAGCGACACGTCGGCGTCGGCTCGTCCCTGACCGATGGGCACCCCGTCTGAGTGGGGCGACGCACCTCGGCTATCGCCCCGAACCCGTGAACCGGCGGCGGACAACCGGCCATCGTTCGTTGCGGGTCCGCTGGTCCGGTTGGACGACGACGAGCCGGGGGAGAGCCCGGCCTTCGCCGCTCCGGCCGAGAAGGTCCGCTCCGAAGGGATCGGCGGCTGGTTTCGCCACCTTTGGGCGCGAGCGGTCCGCATCTTCTTCGAGGTGGACAAGGACGATTGTACCGGGCTTGCCTCGGAGATCGCCTACAGCTTCATGCTGTCGCTGTTCCCAAGCCTGCTGTTCATCGTCTCGCTGTTGTCGCTGCTCGGTTCGTCGCCGGAGCGGTTCAACTCGATCATGGAGGTCGTCCATCAGGCCGTGCCGCCGGAGCTGCTACAGGTGGTCGATGGGTATGTGACGAACCTTTTGCAGAGCCCATCGGTCGGCGTGCTGACCGTCTCCATCATTGCAACGATGTGGACGTCATCGACCGGCGCAGCGGCGCTGATCAAGGCGCTCGACCGGGCTTACGGTGTCGAAAAAGGGCGCTCGTTCATCCGCACCCGACTGCTCGCGCTCAGCCTCGTTGTCTCGGGCGGCGTTGCGCTGATCGTCTCGTTCAACCTGTTCGTCTTCGGCGCCGGGATCGCCGAGTGGCTGGTGCGGAAGTTCGACTGGACCGACCTCTTGCCCCGCTGGCTGTCGGTGCTCCGCTGGCCGATCACGTTCTTTGTGCTGATGTTCTTTGCGGCGGTGGTGTATTATGTGGTGCCCAGAGTCCGGCAGAAGTTCATCTGGGTGCTGCCCGGCGCGGTCTTCTTCAGCCTGACGTGGCTGGCCGTGACCTACGGGTTCAGCGCCTACATCAACCGGTTCGACTCGTATAACAAGACCTACGGTTCCATCGGCGCTGCCATCGCGCTGATGTTCTGGATGTATTTGACGGCGCTGATCCTGCTCATCGGCGGGGAAGTCAACAGCGATATTCACCGGGAACGGATTCGGGTCCGCACGCTGCGTTCCTCCGGTGGGTGGTGGTCGCTTAGGCGCTGGCAGGTCCGGTCGCGGCGGTTGCAGACCAATCTGCAACGGTTGTCGGATCGGTTGACCGATTAGCGGCGAACGGGAGACGAGCGATGGAGCATCGGAGGCGGGTTCGGGTGCCGTTAGGCGTCGAGCGGACCCAACGGCTGCTCACCGACGAGGTCGCCGTGCTGCTCGCCGGCCACCCCGATTGTCAAGGTGTCGAGACGCTGCCCAGTGGAACGTTGGTCGCGATCTTCACCGGCGAGGTCGTCGGCGCGACCGATCACGCCGTCTGTCTGGTGGTGAAGCCCGAATCTGACCCCGCCAACCGCCGCGTCCGCTGGCGCGATGTCTCGGCGACCGAAGGAGAAGCCGCGCTCGACGCCCTGCCGATGGACCGCGTCGGCCACGTGACGCTGATCGCCGTTGAGGTGGACTTCCGACTCAGCGGCGGGGGACGCGAGACGACACTCAATCTGGTCGCCACCGTCCAGGGCGCCGACCGTTCAAGCTGGCTGAAACAGTTCATCGGACGATTTCACGGTGCGGTTGCGAAACGCCGGGAGCGCGTCTGGGTCGAAGCGCTCGTTAGCGGGATCGTCTCTGGCCTGAAGCGCCTCGGTGCTTGAGCTTGTTTTCTGTTGCTGTTATTGCACTTTGATTTACATATCCCAAACAAGCTGTCTATGATTGGTCAGCTACTTTGAGTTGATGAACCGGTCGATCAAGCGTCGGGCGATGCTGGCCGGGGGAGGCAGCGGCGGCAAGTTGTCGCGGCTGAACCATCCACCGGAGACCAGTTCCGACGGATCGAGAGTCAGTTCACCGCCGGCATAGTCGGCCTCGAAGCCGATCATCAGCGAGTGCGGAAACGGCCAGGGTTGGCTCGCGACGTAGCGGATGTTCGCTAAGGTGATCCCGGCTTCCTCCATCACTTCCCTCGCAACCGCGCCCTCCAGCGACTCGCCCGGCTCGACGAATCCCGCCAGCAAGCTGTGCATCCCCGACGGAAACCGGGTCGAGCGCGCCAGCAACAGTTCATCGCCGCGACGGATGGCGACGATC
>JBBSVG010000478.1:0-3244 GCA_038233775.1 Bacteroidota bacterium
ATGAAGAACTTTCTTTCATAAAGCAAATGCTTGCAATGAACCGCGTTGATTGGGCAACTCGTGATACGGCATTTTGCAGCGAGGCGTTATAGAGCGCGGTAGATACGATTCAGTTGATGATCGTCGGTCGCTGAACGAGCGTCATCTGACAGGGCGCCCCGCGCCCGCCACCAGACGACGGAAATCGGCATCGCGACGACGGCGCCCAGAGCCGACGGGAACAGAAATGCCCGGTACATTTCGCCGAAAGCGACATACGCGAGGATAGAGAAAGGCAACATGAGCATTGCCCCGAAACCCATGAAGCGAATCAGCCAAGCACCGGCATCCGGCGCGGGCTGCTTGAGTTGCCACTTGCCGAACGCGACGGCGAGACAAGAGCACGGAATGGTGATCGGCGAGGTCAGAACGATCATTACCGCCATCATCCCGGCGCCGAACACGATTTGATCCCATCTTCCATGAGCCCATAGCTCGAAAAAGCAACTGGGCAGCGTGATAAGCGGTATCGGCAGGAGGAAGCCAATCCAGAACGACCTGACCCCTGCGGTTATCTTATATGAAGAACTTTCTTTCATAAAGTCATTCCCCAAATAAAAAGTCAGCGGCCACGGGTGGCGTGGATGAGGGCTTCCATGCTGGTCAGGTACGCATCGAAAGCGCGGCGACCGGCGTCGGTCAGGGCGTATTCGGTTCGGGGTGTGCGGCCGTCGAAGCCCTTGGTGCAACTGACGTAACCGGCGTCTTCGAGCTTGCGGGCGTGGACGCTCAGGTTGCCGTCGCTCGTGTCGAGCAGCCGCTTGAGTTCGGGGAACGAGAGCGACGGATGGACCGCAAGCGCGCTGATGATACCGAGCCGGAGCCGCTCGTGGATCAACTTATCGAGCGACGGCGCTTGGCTGACGACCTCGCGCCGGGTCAGCGAGCGGACGAAGCCGCCGGGCGCGTCACGTCGGGTCGGGTCAATAGAATCAGCCACCGTGATACCTCGCGATCAGATAACCGAAGATCAGGAACAGCCCGCCGAATCCGGCTGCCATGAAACCGTCGCCCCAACCGGTCGGGGCGAGCAGACAGAGCGTGCCGAGCGCCATCGTCGCCATTCCCTGGAGCGGGACGAGTCGGATCGAGTATGCGCCGCCGGTCGTCATCCCGGCGCCGAACAGGAGCAGCCACATGCCCGGCATCAGGTCGAACCGTCCGGTGCGGTAGAGCGCGCCGGTCAGGATCGCCCCGGCGATGAACGGCGGCGCTTGGCCGAGGATGAACTTCCGCCCCATCCCGTCGGCCGGGAGCGGGACGCCGGAGCGGGCCGATTTGCGGACCATTGCCCAGCCGCCGATCCCAACCGCGAGCACCGCCGCCGCGAGCCAGATCCCCAGCCACGCCGTCGGCTCCGTCTGTCGATGCGCGACCCAAGCGACGACGAGCGCAAGGGCACCGATGACCATGCTCCCTTTGCCCGGCACGGCCGTGAACGGTCGACCAGCCTGCGCCATCGTCTCGCGAATGAAGCGCAATTGGGCGCCGGGATCGACCGGCGGCGGCGCAGCCTGCGGCAAACGGGTCAGCGGACGGTCCGGCAGCATGGGCCTCTCCTGTTCACGGCTCAAAGGTAACACAGTCGCAGATCGTTGTCAAGCACTTTTCATTATAAAGCACAACAGACCGAGCGCGACTCAGAGCAGCAGGCCGATTCGCCAGCGGAAGGCCCACGGATCGCTGCCTGCGGGCGGGCGACTCAGCCAGACGGGAAAATCGGCTTGGATCGGGCCGAACTTGATCGCAACGCCCGCGTCGTACACGGTCCGAATTGCCCGCACCCGGTCGGCCACGCCGCCGGCATCGCCGAAGAGCCGCACCGGTCCAATCAGCCGCGCCGACAGGCTCGCTCCCCAGCCGACCCGTCCGGCCAGATACCCCGCCGACCGGGCCGTGTCGCCGACCTGAAAGTAGCCGCGCGCGCCGGGTCCACCCAAGTAACGCAGACGGCCGAGCGGACCAAAATCGCCGTCGCGGAGAAACAGATACCACGCGTCGAACTCGGGATCGACCTCCCCGGACAGATACACGCGCTCCTGCGTCGGGATGCGGTTGCCGACGGCGCCGCCGGTGTAAGCGCGCAGCTCGACCCGGCCGCGCTCGACGGTTCCGCTCACATCGCCCTTGCCGAACGTCCCGGCGGCGCCCGTGCCCCGGTCGAACTGCCGACCGGCGGCGAGCCGCGTGTGCAGCCCGACCGACCAGAACGCCGGTTTGAAGGTCAGCCCGTAGCGCAGGCTCGCGGTCGCGGTCCGCTGCCGCGCCCAGACGAGCGTGTCGAGCGTCCGCTGCCCGGCGCCGATATCGACATACGCCAGCCGCGCCGAGAGCTTGTGTCGCGGTTCTAACGAGGCGATCAGCGGCGTGCGGGTAAAGGTTTGCTCCAATCGCCCCGACGCCCAACCGGGCCGGAGTTGGCCCTTGATCGAGGCGACCGGTCGCCAGCGCCGCTGCCGGTTGATCCCGTTCGGCCACGGCAGCGAGAGGTCGCCGCCGCCCTGAATCTCGCGGCTCTTGAACCCGACTTGGGGCCAGAGCGAGTACGTCGGCCGGTCGTCGAGCACGATCCCGCTGTGGAGGTACGAGCCGACGAGAATCCCGTCGTCAGCGCCGTAGAGGATCGTCGGGATGACGTACAGATGGTTGCGGTCGAAGTCCGGTCGGTCGATCAACCAGCTCAGCTTCGGCAGCCGCGATTGGCCGTTGTTGCGGTAGTTCGTCTCCAGAATCCGGTCGCCGGGGTTGGCCCGAACCGAGCGAATCGGCGACCGACTCTCGAAGCGCACGCCGGTCGCGCCGGTGCGCGGATCGAAGCGCGAGATGAGCGTGTCGCCCGACGCGGTGATCGCCTGCACATCGGTCGGCATTGGGAGCTGGCCGCGATTGCGGATCGGCACCGTGGTTTGGACCAGTCCGTCTGCCGTCCGCTCGCTGCGGCGGTGCCCAACGGCATAATCGACGGTCGCCGTCGTCTCGAGCCACGGGCGGAAGAACCAGCCGAGCGAATCGCCGGTCGAACCCTCGAACGAGGCGATGAAATCGGCCGTGTGCGGGTGGCGAAACGTCCACGCTGCGACATAATCGCGTATCGCCCGGTCGAAGGCTTCCTGCCCGAGATACGCTTCGAGCGACTGGAGCATCCGGGCCGACTTGCTATAGACCATCCCGCCGTAGTTGGCCGGACTCATAAGTTCCGGCGGAA
>JBBSVG010000479.1:0-3230 GCA_038233775.1 Bacteroidota bacterium
AACGCGGCATAGCCGAGACAGCCAACGGCAGCACCTGCCCGCGAATCTCACCGGCTGGGTAGGTCGCTGAGTGGAAGTTGGCGTAGAACAGCCCGGCGATGAGCGAGTCGCGCAGCCCCTGCCGCGTGATCGCGGCCGTGCCCATGATCGTCCCGTTGGCCTGGGCAAACGGGATGATCACCGGTCCAACCTGCTCCTTGGTGCCCTTGTGAAGGTGTCCGGCAGTGAACGGCTGACCGCCGCCGTTGACCTTCAACTCATAGGTCAACATCGTCCCGATCTCGTTCAGCATGAACGCACCGACGCCGGTGGCGCTGGTCGTCGTGACCGGCGAGGGACGCTCGTTGGCGCCGTTGAGCACCGCACGGAAGTACAGCGGCGTCGCAGCCGGCTGATCGTTGAAGGTGCGGGTGATCGTCTGCGGGTTGCCGGTCAGGGTGAACTGCCGGTTGCCGCCGCCTTCCCAACCCTGAATCTCGTCGGTGTTGTCCGAGCCACGGGGCGGCTCGCGCTTGAACTTGTAGTTGACGGTGCCGGTGGCGGCGCCGAAGTCGAGCGTGAGCGTGTAGATGCCGTCGCCGTCGGGATCGGCCGCGATGGCGGTCATGCCCCAGTCGAGCGGCGCGGGGTCGCCCCGGACGCCGATCTGCTCGGTCGCCGGACGCAGCCCGCCTTCGCGGATCAGCCGCCGGGCGTCGATGTTGAACGTGACCAGATTCGTAGACGGACCAGTCGGGGCCGTCAGCGACGAGATGTCGTAGGCGACGATGCCGTTGTTGGTCAGCAGCCCGTAGAGCCGGGTGCCGTCGCCGTTGAATGCCACGCCGCCGACGCCGTTGCCGTTCGCGTTGAGCGGCGTCTGGATCGGCTCGCTCGTCGCGATCTTCTTCGCGCGGGTGCCGGGGAAGCCGGTCACCTCGACCAACTCGAACCGACCCTGCACGTACACATCCGTCGCGACGAACTCACGAGCGCCGCGCTTGACATAGACCAGATCGCCGCCGTTGATGTTGATCTGGTTGTTGGCGAGCGTATCGATGGTCGCACCCGTCATCGGGTTGAACAGCGCTTTCTGGATTCCGGCGCCGCTGCGGAACGCTTCCGTCGCGTTGCGCGGGGCGATCCCGAAGCGAGCCGCCTGACCGAGGGAGCCAGCCGGGAAGTCGGTCCCGTTGATCATCTTCAGCGTGGCGACATTCGTCGTGGTGAACTCGGTCCCGTCGAAGCCGGTCAGCGTGGCAACCACATTGCTGGCCGAGCCGCTGACATAAACCTTGACGGCGTTGCCGGTCCCGCTGACGCCGATCACGTCGCCGTAGCGGTTGTTGCTCGGTCGCCGGTTGTACACCCGACGCCACTTGCCGGCGAGCACGCTGTCCTCGTTCGCCGCCCGATAGATCCGCAGCGAATCGCCCGTCGCCGGCGCCGTGGCGGCGAGGTTGAGGTTGGAGACGAACACCTGACCATCGTCCGAAACGGCGACCTCGCTGGCGGTGTAGGTGCCACCGGCAAAGACGGCCGGGAAGGAGAGCAACTGGATCTCAGCGCCGGTGTCGCCATTCAGGACGGCGATCCGGTTGCCGCTGGCGCGCGAAACGACGTACAGATGGTTCGTCACCTTGTTGAAGGCGAGACCCCGCGTGTTGTCGCCCGTGGACGGGACGTAGGCTCGGTCGCCTGGGTTGATCTTGAACAGTTGCTTCGCCGCCCTGAGCGTATCGACCTGGGCATTGGCCCCGGCCGAGATGCCCATCGAGCCGAGCGCAACGAGCGCTGCGGCGCGGAGCATAGTACGGTAATGCATGAAACGACCTCCGATAAGGGTTGGTGGAGGAACGGCTTCCCGTGGGACGATCCCGCATCGACACTCAAGTGACGGGGCGGGACCAGACCGACAGGTGTCCGAGCGGCGTTCATACAACACGACCGACTCGGGTGGCGCCGCGTACAACCTGCACGCGGCGCCGGAAAGATTATTTTGCCAGCAGGATGCGCTGGGCCTGCACCCGCGTGCCGACGTTCAGCCGGACCAGGTACACCCCGGACGGCAGCCCGACAGCATCGAACGTCGCGGTGTAGGCACCGGCCGACTTCTGCTCATCGACCAGCGTGCGGACCCGGTGTCCAAGCGCGTCGAACACCTCCAACTTGACCGCGCCAGCGGCTGCAAGCTGGTAGCCGATGCTCGTCGTCGGGTTGAACGGGTTCGGCGATGCGGGCAGCAGCGCAAACTGCTGCGGCGCGACCGTGCTCGCCTCGACCGTCGGACCAACCGTGGTCGTCCCGTCGAAGTCACGCTGGACCAGCCGGTAGCGGACCACGCCGGTGGCGGTCCGGTCGGTGTAGCCGTAGCGCTGCGCCTCAACCGTCGTGTTGTGACCGCTGACGAAGGCCAGCTCGACCCACGACGAGCCACTTGCGCGCTGGACCGAGAAACCGGCGTTGTTGGTCTCGGACGCCGTCGTCCACGCCAACTCAACTGAACCGTTGACCGAGCGAGCGGTGAACGAGGTCAGTTCGACCGGCAGCACCGCTGGCGGCTCGTCGTTGAAGGTGCGCGTAACCGACTGCGGGTTGCCGCTCAGGGTGAAGGTGCGGTTGCCGCCCGACTCCCAGCCGGTGAACTCGTCGGTGGTGCCACCCGAACGGGGTGGCTCGCGCTTGAACTTGTAATCGACGGTGCCGGTGGCGGTACCAAAGTCGAGCGTGAGGGTGTAGATGCCGTCGCCGTCGGGATCGGCCGCGATGGCGGTGGTGCCCCAGTCGAGCGGTGCGGTGCCGCCGCGAACGCCGATCTGCTCGGTCGCCGGCAACAGCCGCCCGTCGAGGATCAGTTGGCGCGCATCGATGTTGAACGTCACCAGGTTGGTGCTGACCGCCGCCGGGAGCCCGATCTCAGAGCGGAACATTGGCTGGAACTGGTAGCCACCGACTCCAGAGGAAGCGAACTGGGTGGCGATTCCGATGGCGTTCGTCGGGTACGTCGGTTCCGGCGACCCGTCGATGTCGGTGTCGCGGTCGATCCGCAGCGTGATCGTCGTCGTCCCGCCGTCGTCGGTGACCGTCTGGTTGGCGTCGGTATCAACGGCGGGCCAGCCGACGCTGGTGGCCGTCGGCGAGTAGCCGTTGACCCGAACCCGCTGGCTCTCGTACATCTCCGCGTTGGCGAGCAACTGCGCCAGCGTCAGCGTGACCGGTGCCGGGAGCGGGTTTCCGGTCGTGCCGACGAC
>JBBSVG010000480.1:0-3227 GCA_038233775.1 Bacteroidota bacterium
CCCGTCGGCGACCGGATCGCCCTTCGCATCGACGGCGCGAACCCGAATCCGGGCAACGGCGCGGGGATCGCCCGGCAACTCGCTCGGTTCATCGACGGCCGTCAGACCCGCGACGGTTGGGGCGACGGTGAACAGGCGACCAAACGGCCACGACCCGTTGCCGTTCGCGTTGCGGATGCGGACATCGAGTCGGTGCGGTCCGTTGGCGAGATCGCGGCTCGGCGTGGCGGTGATCCGGCCGCGCCGGTCGAACCGGACATCCGTCAGCTTACGCCCGTCGATGCGGACTTCGAGCGAGGCGGAATCGAGCGCCGCCCGGCTGTCGGAGGCGTTGAGCGTGAAGTTCGGTCGCCAGCCGGTGAACACGCTGTCACGGGTTGCAGGCGCGATCCGGGGCACACCGGCCGCGAAGTAGCGCCCGAGTCCCTTGAATATTCCGAACGCTTCGATCTGGTTGAACTCGTCTTTTTTGAGCCGCGCTTCTTCGTACACGTTCGACCAGAACGACCCTTCGACCAAGATCGCCGGCAGCGTCGTGTAGCGCAGCACGCTGAACCCGGCGTTCGGGTAAACGATGTAATCCGACATCGTCCCGTCGAAGGTCGAGTTCGACCCGTTGTTGCCCATCGCGTAGGCCAGATCGCGCTGAACGTAACGAGCTATGTCCTGATTGGCCGGATGATACGCGCTGTCGCTGGGCCTCGCGTGATACCACGTTGACGTGTAGTTCGTCAGCGCGTCATCGACCGCGTTGTGGTGGATGCTGACGAAGAAATCGGCGCCGCTGGCGTTGGCGAGCGTGCTCCGGTCGCGCAGGCCGACGGTCGCATCGGTCGTCCGGCTGATGATGACCGTCGCCCCGGCGGCTTGCAGATAATCGCGCAGGTGCAGCGCAACCCGCAGGTTGATCGCCGCCTCGGTCTCGCCCGACGGCCCTTTGCCGTTGTGATCGGTCCCGCCGTGGCCGGGATCGAGATAAATCGTCAGCGTGTCGAGCTGCGGCCGGTAGCGCTCGATGACGGCCGCCTCGCCGCCGGGCGTGCGCCATTCGACCGGTTTCGCGTAGTACACGGACAGCTTCGGCCCGCACCCGGCGAGGGCGACGAGCAGCAACGGGACAAGGGATCGGCGGCGCATTCGGAGCATCGGCGGGAGACGAACGGCAGGCAGCGGCGGCAGAGCGAGACGGGAAGGTAGCACCGAAACGGCGGCGCCTCAAGCGGTATTCACCAGATCTGCGGCGTCTTGTCGAGAAAGCGCTGAATGCCGGTTTTGCAGTCGGGCGTGAGCCGCGCGAGCACGTTCAGGTTGACGGCGTAGTCGAGCGCTTCGTCGAGTCCCATCGTCGGGATGGCGGCCAGCAGTTCTTTGGTCAGCGCCAGCGCTTGGCCGCTGTTCTGCGAGATCCAGTCGCCCGCGACGGTCCGCGCCGCGTCCATCAACCCATCGTCCGCGACGACACGGTTGACCAACCCGAGCCGATACGCTTCGTCGGCGGTCAGAATCGCGCCGGAGAGCAGCACCTCGCGGGCGGCGCCGAGGCCGATCCGCCGCGCCAAGAACACGCTGACGACAGCCGGAATGAAGCCGATGCGGACTTCGGTGTAGCCGATCTTCGCCCGCTCGGCCCCAGCCAGCACGAAATCGCAGACCGACGCCAGTCCCGCCCCGCCGCCGAGCGCCGGCCCGTTGATCGCCGCAACGACCGGTTTCGGCAACAGATGGATGCGGCGGAACAGCTCCATCAACCGACGCGAATCGGCCTGGTTCTGCAACACGTCGAACCCCTGTAACTCCCGCAGATAGCCCAGATCGGCGCCCGCGCAGAACGCCGACCCGGCGCCAGTCACGATCACCGCCCGCACCGAATCGTCGGCCGCAACGCGCTCGAACGCATCGTGCAGCGCCTCGACCATCGCAGGCGAGAAAGCGTTCCGCTTCGCCGGATCGTCGAGCGTGACGGTGGCGATCCGGTCGGCGACATCGAGGCGAACGAGGTTGGGCATCGGAAGAAAGCTGTCAGCTATCAGCCGTCAGCGATCAGCTCACGGCAAGAGAACGGCAAAAGAAGCGGTCAGCGATCAGCTATCGGCTGTCAGCTCACAGCAAGAGAACGACAAAAACAGCAACGGAAGCGGTCGGCGGGGGTCAGAGCTTGCCGAGCAGCCAGAAGATGATGATGAAGATAATGACGGTCGAGAAGCAGCCGCCGCCGAGCTTTTTGGCGCCGTAACCGGCGATGAGCCCCCGAAAGATGTCGCGCATGAAACCTGTCTCCGCTTGCCGGATGAACTGCAATCCCCTCGCGAGAGAGGCCGTTTCCGGCCAAACCGCAGCCACGCGCCGAGGATTCCAAGGGGGCGACGATCAGCGACGGAAGCGGTCGGCGGTGCATGGATTCTGCGGTAGGCGCTGGCGACGGTCCGTCACCGTAGCTACCGCCCAGGCGACCACAGCGATGCGCCCGCCCTCGCAGCCAGAGACACGATGGCTGCTCGACGCGCTCCGTCGGCAGAGCGGCCGTCCAGACCCGGTTGCTCGTCGTCTCGCAGATCCGCTGACCCGGTCTTGCACGATGGCGCGGCGAGGCCGTACCTTATCGGCACAACCGCGTTTCCCATTTCAGCCCGACGCCGCCATGTCCCCGCTCGCATCGACCGATCTTCGCACCATCGAAACCGCCCGGCAGCTCGTCGAGGCGGCGCATCAGGCGCAGCAGGCGATTCGCCACCTGTCGCAGCCGGAGGTGGACCGGATCGTCGCCGCGATGGCGGGCGCGGCCGATGCGGCGTGCGAGCGGCTCGCCCGGATGGCCGTCGAGGAAACCGGGTTCGGCAAGGTGGCCGACAAGATGGTCAAGAATTATTTCGCCACCCGCGACGTGTACGGCTACATCGCGCCGATGAAAACGGTCGGTGTGATCGCCGAGCACGCGAACGGTCGGACCAAAGAGATCGCCGAGCCGATGGGCGTCGTCGTCGCGCTGATTCCATCGACCAACCCGACTTCGACGGCGATTTACAAGGCGCTGATCTCGGTCAAGGGCCGCAACGCGGTCGTGATGGCGCCGCACCCGAAGGCGGCCCGCTGCATCGGCGAGGCGACCCGGATCATGGCGGCGGCGGCCGAAGCGGTCGGTGCGCCGAAAGGTCTGATCGCCTGTCACCCCGAGCCGACGCTGGAAGCGACCGACGCGCTGATGAAGCACCCGCGCACCGCCGTCATCC
>JBBSVG010000481.1:0-3213 GCA_038233775.1 Bacteroidota bacterium
CGGCGGCGGCAAGATCGCGCTCGAGACCGGCGCCGGCAGCATCCAAGCCTCGTGCGTCGGAACGAATGCCGGGCTCAGCGCCGAGTCGGGCGCTGGCAGCATCCGGGTCACGGTGCCCCGAAGCTGGGGCGCCAATGTGTCGCTCGCGACCGATCTTGGCTCCGTCGAGCTGGTTGGCTGGCCCGTCACCGTCGATCACGACAAGGAATCGTTCGACGGGTCGCTCAATGGCGGCGGACCGGCCATCGATCTCAACAGCAGCCTCGGCGGCGTCACGCTGACCGTCGCCCGCTAAGCGCAATCTTCATAGGAGCCGAAGGTATGAACCGCAACTGGCTGATCGGCCTCGGCCTCGCCACCTCCATCGTCGCCGTGCTCAACCTGACCCACGCCGATAACGCGTTCGTGCAGACGGTCCGCTCGGCCAACGTACACCGCACCGCTGATACCGGTCCGATGACGATCCTGACGCGGACAATCCCGCTCGCCGCTGGCGCGACGCTGCGCTTCAGCCGACCAACCGGCGACATCGAGATCGAGGGGACCGACGAGGCGTCGGCCAGCCTGACCGTCCGCACCAACGGAATGGAGACCGACATCGACGCCAGTTCGTTTCCGCTGACCATCGACGCCCAACCGGGCGGCACGCTCGTCCAGGCCGAGCCGGGCAGCAGCGGGTTCGGCGATCTGACGTATGTGCTGAAGGTGCCCCGCTCGGCCCAGCTTGAAGTCGAGGGCGACGCTGGCGATCTGACAGCGGCGCACCTGAAAGGCGGCTCGTTCACCGCGAAGCTCAACCGAGGCAACGCCTCCGTCCGCGATGTGATCGGCCCCGTAACGGTGAAACTCGGGCAGGGCAACCTGCGGCTCGATGCCGTCGATGGCGCCACAAAGGCCGCGCTCGGTCAGGGCAACATTCGGCTGAAGCAGGTCCACGGCGCGATGTCGCTCTCCGTCGGTCAGGGCAATATCCAGTTGACCCGAGTCGATGGGGCGCTGGCGGTTCGCGCCGGACAGGGGAGAATCTCGGGCGACCTGGTCGGGACGAACAGCGGCGTGACCGCTTCGGTCGGCTCGGGCGACGTGTCGCTGACGGTTCCGGCCGCTTGGGACGCCAACGTCACGCTCGCCAGCGACAACGGCGACCTCGACCTGACCGGCTGGCCGGCTGGCGTGGACCTGAGCGAGCAGCATCGGTACGAAGGCCGATTTGGTGCCGGTGGGTCGGCGATTCAGCTACAGACCCACCACGGCAGCGTTCGGCTCAAGGCCGAGGGAGCCAGCGAATGACCCCTGTTGAAACCACGGCCGAATCGTTCCGTCGTCCCTACGTCCGGGTTCGGGTCAACGCACTGGTCGTGCAAGGCGACGAGATCCTGTTGGTCCAGCACCGGCCGCTGTTTTCCGGCGAGACGCCGTTCTGGCTGCCGCCCGGCGGCGGACTTGAGTTGGGCGAGACGGCCGCCGAGGGCGCCGCCCGCGAGGTGCTGGAGGAAACCGGGCTTGTCGTGACGGTCGGCCGACTGCTCTACGTCCGCGATTTCATCCGCGACCCGCTGCACGCGCTGGAACTCTACTTTATGGCCGAACCGACCGGCGGCACGCTGAAACTCGGCGCCGATCCCGAGCTAACGGGCAAGGCCCCGCTACTGCTCGACGCCCGGTTCGTCCCCATCGCCGACCTGAGCCGCATCCCGCTCTCTCCCGCCGCGTTCGCCACCCGACTCCCGGCCGACTTCGCCGCAGGCTGGCCGAGCGACCAAGTGTACCTTGGCCTGATCGACTGAGTCAACGCAAAACGGGCCGGTGAGCAAACTCTCACCGGCCCGTCGGGTTTGCAGCGCGTGGAGCGGGGTCAGAGCGGGCTCTTCAGCAGTTGCGGGAAGGCTTTGCGGACGTTTTCGACCTTCGGGCGCGACTCCGCCTGGATGTAGCCGTTGTCGGGGTGGAGCCGGTAATAGCCCTGGTGGTAGCCCTCGGCCGGCCAGAAGGTGGTGAACGCCGTCACTTGGGTGACGATGGGGCGGCGGTATTCCTTCGCCGCATCGACCCGGCGGATCGTTGCTTCGATGGCGGCCTTTTCCTCGGGCGTGCGGTAGAACGCGACCGAGCGGTACTGCGCACCGACGTCCGGTCCCTGCCGGTTAGCCGTCGTCGGGTCGTGCGAGGCGGTGAAGAACACGTCGAGCAGCGCCTGATACGTGATCTGCTTCGGATCGTAGTAGATCTGGACCGACTCGGCGTGGTGCGTCTCGCCGCTGCCAACCTCTTCGTAGGTCGGGTTGGTCTCACTCCCGCCAGCGTAGCCCGAGACGACGGCCCGAACGCCCTTCAACTCCTCGAACACTTCTTCCTGACACCAGAAACAGCCACCGGCGAAGGTCGCGACCTTCAACCCGGTCAGGTTCGTTGGGGCCGGACCGGCGGTGGAGCGGGTCGGCCACGAGCCTTGCGCTTGGGCGCAGCCAGACAGCGTGATCAGGGCAAAACTGAGGGTCAACAGCAGCGCGGACAGCTTCATCGGGGCACTCCTTAGTCATCTGGCAAACGGAATCGGCGACCGGGGGAGCAAAAGCCTCGCCGGTCGCCGGGTTATGCTTCAGATGCAAACAGAGGCCGATTATTCCGTCGGCTTGAGATAGACCGCGATCACGGCCGGGCCGTCGAACGTGCTCGGGCCGTCGCTGGAGCGGCGCAGATCGACGATGTTCGGGATGTAGCCGAGCGCCGCGCCGACGCCCACGCCGAGCAGGCTGCGATAGACGACGTCGCTGCCGTCGAGGCTTGGGCTGGTGGCGGCGATGAGCGCCGAGATCCCGCCGAGCGCGGCGGCGCCGATCAGCGGCAGGAACCGGACGATGCGCGGCTTGTCGCGGCGGAAGACGCTCGTTTCGCTCCGTTCCAACCAGACCATCGCGACGTAGCGCTTGTTTTCGCGGAACTCCTTGCGCAAAAGCGACGCGGTCGTGTCCGACAGCTTGTCGGCTGGCACGGTCAGCAGCCGCTCTTCGAGTCGGCTGAAATCGACGCCTTTCATGTCCGACTGGGCGTTCGCCAGCCGGTCGCGGACCGAGGTGGACGGATCGGTCAGCGCGACGGGTTGCTGCGCCCGAACGCCGGTCGCGGCGCCAATGATCCACCCGAAAATGAGCAACTGCAGGCGAAAACGCATCGACTTAGCCTTTAAACGTTGAAGCGGAAGTGCATGACGTC
>JBBSVG010000482.1:0-3205 GCA_038233775.1 Bacteroidota bacterium
GAGAGCTGATAGCGGATCGCGGTCGTCGGATTAAACGGGTTCGGCGAGGCCGGATCGAGCGAAAACATCGTCGGGGCAGCCGGGTCGGAGCCGACGCCAACGGGGTTGCTCGAGATCGCAAAAGCGCGCGGGGCGACGGTCAGCACAGCGCCATCGGAGAAGCGGACGGTTGAGGTGGTCGGTCCGGCGTTGTAGGCGAGGTGCGTCTGCTGGTCGCCTTTGCGGAACGCCACGGCGAGTGGATCGTCGGCCGTGACGGTCGTGTCGAGTTGCCCGAGCGTGTTCAGCGCGTCGAGCCAGGCCAGCGTGTGGCCCTTCGATTCGCCGCCCTCGGGTGAATAATTCGGATCGGCGCCCAACTCGGCCAGCGAGCGAGCGGGATCGGACAGCGCGTAGGTTTCCCAGAAGATGTCCTTCCAGAGGGTCGGCACGCCGCCGTTGGAGCGGATCAACCCGTCGCGGCTGCGCTCCAGATAATCGGGATGCCGACCCAGATAGAGCGAGCCGCCGGTGATGGGCAGAAACTGAATCCCGTACTTGTACTCGTCCACGTCGCCGAAGAACGTCTGATACTGCCCGCCGTTGGCCCAGAGAATCCCGAGCGTTTCCCTGTCGTAGCCGACCGGGAAGTTGGCCTCGTCCACATCGAACCAGTATTGCTCAGTCGCCGCAACCTCTTCTGTGTAGAGATAGATCCCTCGGTCGCGCAACGTGGTGTTGCCGGTCGAGGCGCCCCAGAGGATCAATCCAGCGGCGAAGTTGACCGCCTCGGACGACGACTCCTGGTTGCCGCCGCGCGAGCTGGCCGATGACCCGTCGGCCCACGAGTGCCCGGCGTAGGGATCGAAGTTGCGGAACGTCGGGAACATCGCGTCGCCGCGAGCCGCTGTGGCGACATCGCCGACCAGCAGATTGACCATCCCGCCCCACGCTGACGGTGCGACCCAAGCCGGATCGAACTGACCAATCGTCGCGGCGGCCATTACCCAATAGCCGTAGTGGAAGTGGTGGTCGTTCAGGTTGAAATCGGCGCCGCAGCAGCCGGGGTAACCGATCAGCGTGCCCCAGTTCGGGTCGTAGTAAAACACTTGGGTGGACTCGTTCGGCGTGGCGGTGAACCACGATTCCATCCGCGCCTTCAGCTTCGTCAGCATCACGGCGCGCTCCAGCGTCATCCCGAGCCGGTCGGCCAGCCAGATGGTCGCTTCCAGCCGACGCAGCGCCTTGCCGACGAAGTATGTGTCGTTGCCCATCGAGAACGAGTTTGACTCGTTCGCCACGCTCGTCACGTACGACTGCAGCTTCGTCCGGTGGGTGTCGGCGCGATTAAGCAGATCGGGCAGCACGCCGTCGAAGGTCCGCTGGACGGTGAACGAGCCGCCAACGACGAGTTTCATCGTCCCGCGCGGCGACGGGTAGGTGTAATCGGTCAGCGGCGTCGTCGTCTTCAGCCACTGGTGCCGGTAGAGCGCCATCAGCGGCTTGGTTTCCGTCCCTTCCTTGGGCTCGCCGGTCGTTGTGAACGTTGTCGCGACCCGAGCCGTCGGCTGGTCGTAGGCCCAGTTGACTTTCGTGTCCGTCACGAAGGCGAAGGCGTGGGAGCGGAACAGCGCAACCGTCGCGGGCTGGGCATCCGGCAGGAAGGCGACCGAATAATAACCTTTGCCGCCGAGCGTCGAGCGGGCCTGGGCGCCGCTCAACGTCCACGTGCTGCCGGTCGGCGCGAACAGCGCGTAGGCGCGACCGGCGATCAGGACGACGAGCGTTCCGTCGCTGTTCGAGATCGTGATCGGCGAGCCGTTGAGCTGAACAAGCGCGTCGCCGCCGGTGGTTTCGGCGTAAACGAACGGCAGCCCGTGACCGAACGTCGCCCGGAGCGAGCGCGTCCCGTCCGCCCACAGGGCCGAGACGGTCCAATCGCTGAACCCATCCACCTTCGTCTCGGCCGCCGCGAGTCCGGCGACGCCGAGGGACAGATCTTCGACATACGGATGGGCGAAGTTCGTCGCCGTGACGTTCGGCCGGTAGCCCGAGGCGCCAAGCCCGAGGCCGTTCGAGGCGGCGTGCAGGACGAGCGGATCGGCGTACAGGTTGTCCGAGAAGCGGTTGCCCGGTTGCTTCCACGCGAGCGAGGTCCACCAGTCGTTCGTCGGCACCGGGCCCGTCACGCGAGCGGTCACGACCGGAATGGCTCGGGCGCCAGCGCCATCGGACGGCGGGCGGGCGCCGGGCGGCAACTGTGTCGTATAGGAACCCAGGCCGACCGGGACGATCTGCCCACGACCCGGCCCAGCCATCGCGAGCAGCGATAGCAGGGAAACGAGCAGCGGAAGCGGTCGGGGACGGATCATGTCGGCCTTTAAAGCAATGGTCTGGCGGCGCTCACGGCAACAGTTTCGCCGCGAGCCAATCATCACAAGCGCCGCCGGACGGCGTCAGCGGACGAGCGTCAGGCGCTCGGTGGCGACGGCGCCGCCAGCGGTCAGTCGGGCCAGGTAGAGGCCGCTCGGCAGCCCGTTGGCGTCGAACGTCGCGGTGTGCGAGCCGGCCGGTTGGGTTTCATCAACCAGTGTGCGGACGCGGCGCCCGAGCGCATCAAACACTTCGAGTTTGACCGAGCTGACAGCCGATAGCTGATAGCTGATGGTGGTCGTCGGATTGAACGGGTTCGGGCTGGCGGGCTCTAATCGAAATCGGCCGTCGGGTCGCGTCTGCCCGGCATCTCCTCGCACCGCTGTCGTCAGCGACGGTTCGGTCGCGAGATAGCCAGCGACGAACACGAGCGGCGCGTTCCAGTTGATCGCGATCTCATTGACGAAGTAATCGTCCTGCACATCCTCCCACGACAGCGCCGGAGCGACCTTCGCGTGCGGCCAGTTGAACTGGTTCGGTCCGCCGACGATCAGCCCCGGCACCGGGTCCGGGTTCTCATCGGCCGCCGACGGGCGGTGGTGCGGGTAGCGCGGCGCGGCGTTGCCGATGCCGGTGACGAACGAGCGAGCAAACCCGTTCACGCCGAGCACGTAATGGAGTTGATCGGCCGCAGCGGCCAGAAACGCGGTCCGGTCGGCGGCCGACTCGCGGGCGGCGACGATGAGCAGCATCGCCTTGTTCAGCGCGCCGGAATTCGAACCCCAGTTGTACTCGCCCGGCGCAAGCGCGACCCGGTAGCCGCTGGCATTGACCTGCTGGACCGTCTGTCGGC
>JBBSVG010000483.1:0-3205 GCA_038233775.1 Bacteroidota bacterium
TGAACCGGTTGCAGCCTGAACGACGACCCCCACCGGCGCTGCGCGCCTGCGGTAGCGGTGCGGAAAACTGCAAAAAACCAAAGCTGATTCTGTAAATATTGGTTGTAAATATCGGTGCAGAACAAGCCCAGAATCGGCCCACTTTGGGCGCGGCGTTCTGTAAATATTGCTCGGAATGTCCAATTTTGGTCGGCGAGCGACTCAAGGTGTACCGATTCTGACGAGTCCCCGGCCCGTCAATGCAGCGCCCCGGCCGGTTTGGTCGGGGCGCTGTTGCGTTTGGCCGCGTCGAATCGGTCAGGCGGCGCGGGGTTGGGGATCGGGGCGACGGCCGCGCTCGATCCATCCTGCCGCGCGAAGATCGTCTGCCCAGCCCTCGACGGCAGCGGTCGCGTCGGCGCGGCTGTTCGGCCGGACGGCGAGCGGGTCGCCGCACTCGGTCAGCACGGCCAGTTCTTTGAAGTGGCTCGCGTACTTTGCCCACAGCAGGCTCCAGGCGCCGTCTGCGGGCGCGTAGAGGTGCAGCCAGTTGCGCGGCCGGCCATCGGCGGTGAGGTCGTGGAACAGGATCGTCGCCGGGCCGTCTCGCTCGATCAACAGATCGTTTCGGTTCGGCATCCTGAGCAGCAGCCACGCGCCGGACTTGTCGAGGTTGACGCCGTGCCGGGCTGCGAGGTCGGTCAGAAACGCCTTCAGGTTGGGTAGCATTGTCGTATTGGATCGGAGCAAACAGGGCGGTGAGGCTGGCCCCGGCGCGGTCGGCCGGGGCCAGCGGCGGAAGGTCAAGCGGCTTCGCGCACGTCGTCGGTGCGCTGGCCGTGTTCGAGCCAGCCCTGACCCCGAATGTTCTCTGCCCACGTCTCGCAGAAGTCGGCGCAATCGGCCTGCGCTGCCGTCTTCACGGCGATGGAGCCGTCGGCACCTTGCACGGCATAGAGTCCGTGGAACAGCGCGTTCTGGAACTCTGCGGCCAGCCACGCACCGCCCGGCGTCACGATGAACGTCACGTCAGGATCGGGGACCAGATCGCCGTTCTGTTCGTAATAATGCGCGACCGATACGCGGTTCTGACCCAGCCCCTCGATTACCAACCGGTCGAAATGCGGCATCTCCAGACGGAGCCAGGCACCCGGCTCGGTCAGGCTGAGGCCGTGTTTCGCGGCCAGCTCGGTGATGATCGCTTTCATCTTCGGGCACGTCTGCATCGTCGTCTCGCTGTCTTGGGGTGAACCGGGGCGGCCTCTCTACCGCCCCGGCGCGTTGGGTGGGTTGGTCAGGCGTAGATCGCGTTGATAGCGGCGAGCGCTGCGGCGCGCACGTCCTGAGCGGTCAGGCCATGCTGGAGACGGAGTTGGTAGGATGCCCAGAGACGATCCGCGCCGCGATGCCAGCACGGCTGCCCGAACTGATGCGCCTTGCACTGGCAGGTCGTATCGGTCGCGTAGCACCGGCCGGACGGCGACCCAATGAACAGGGCGCCGCTCTCGGTCGGGATGATGTTCGGGTTCGTCAGTAGCTCTTTCGCGGCGCGGTCAATGGCGCGAACCCAGCGCGGCGACATGATCGCGTTGACCTTTGCGTCGGAGACAACGGCAGTGAAAACGGCGTAGTTGATGCAGAGCATGACGGTGAATCCTTGTGACTTGCGCGGGTGGCGCGGTAACGGGGTTTCGTGAAGAGCCGGGGGCGCGTCCAACGTCCCCGGCTCTGCTATTTATATAGGCATGTTTGATGCCTAAAACCGCACGTTTAGGGGCTTTCGGGCAACAAAAAACCCTCAAAACAGCCCGGTTTTGAGGGTTGAAATAGGGGTTTTTAGTCGGATTCGGCGGCGCTCTATTCTCTCCCAATAGTGAAACGGGCCGCTCCCGAAATCCGCACATATAAGAAAAGAGGTCCGCCGATGCCGTTCAAGCCACCACCCGGCCACATTCTACCCGCCGACGCCGCCGAGCGCAAGGGAACGCGGCGGCAAACGATCAACCTCGCGCTTGACCGGGGCGAGCTGAACGGCTGCCGCGACGAGATCGGGCGTCGGGCGGTACTGCCCGACGCGACGTTCGACGCCTGGGCGCCAGCGGCGGCAGGCAGGCCGCGCGTGGCGAACCCGGTCAAGAAACGACGGCCGTCGCCGGCCGATTCAGTCGCAGCCGACGACGCTTGACGACGTGCCGAGTGCCGTCGGCGAGTTCGACCAGCGCGGTCGCCATTTTGACCGAGACGATGCAGCGGCCGTCGGGATGCCGGACGGGGTCGCATTGAACGTTGACCAGATCGGGGCGCGTCAGAGCGTCGCCCAGGTAGGTGTATCGCATCAGTCGAGGGCACTGAATAGGTCAAGGTGCCGCTCGGCCGAGCCTTGCTGGAGGCGGGTTTCGGCAAGGCCGAACTGTACGGCGTCGATCTCGCAACCGATGAAGTCGAGGCCGAGCCGGGCGGCGGCGACGCCAGTCGAGCCGGACCCCATGAACAGATCGAGCACGGCCGAGCCGGGCGGGACGATGGCGAGTAGCTGCGTCATCAGCTCGACGGGCTTCCCGGTCAAGTGATGCTTGCCTGCCTGCCGCACCGGCACGCGGAACACGCCCGGCAGGCAGGGCACGCCGTCGGCGGGCGGCATCGGCCCGGCGCTGCCCCAGGCGATGAACTCGGACTGGGCGCGGAACCGACCGCGCTGCGGCCGGGCGCCCTCCGTCTTGTCCCAGACCGCGATGCCGCGCCAGACCCAACCACCGGCCTGTAGCGCGTCGGTCGCGGTCGGCAACTGACGCCAGTCGCAGAACATCAGGATCGGCGCACCGGGCGCGGCCACGCGAAGCGCTTCGCCCAGCCAGAGCGCGGACCAATAGCCCCACGAACGCTGATCGCGGTTGTCGCCAGAGAACGTCGGGTAGCGCTTGGCGGTATCGTGCTGCTGATACTTGGACGCGGGCGACTGACCAACCCGGTCGCCGCGCATCAGCCCGCCTGAAGAATAGGGCGGGTCAACGACGACGGCCTGCACCGACGCGCTGGGCAGGGTCGGCAGGACGGCGAGCGCGTCGGCGCGATAGAGGGTCGAGGTCGGGCGGGTCATCCCTTGACTCCCTCGATCACCTTTAGTCGCTGCTCAACGGCTCGGCGTACTGTAGCCTGAAGGTCGGCGAGCGCCAGCGCAGCACGGCATTGCTCTACAGTGAACGTCCGCACCATCTTCACCCGATCA
>JBBSVG010000484.1:0-3204 GCA_038233775.1 Bacteroidota bacterium
CGCGCCGTCGGCCCCGCCGCCGACGTGCGACTCTCGCTGGCCGCCAATCGGAGCACGGTGCAGCGCTATCTGGACGAGATCGCGCGACCCGAAGCGACGCTCGACCGGCGCGAACTCGGCGGCACCGTTGACCTCGATCTGCGCTATCGACCCGGCGGCGCGGTCGAACTCGGCGTCGGGACGACGGTCGGCGGGCGCAACATCCGCCGCACGCTCGGCGGTGCGGGCGTCGATCTGTTCAACCGCTCGCCGATCCCGGCGGCCGATCTGCCATATGTGCCGCGAGACATCGAGGAGCGACAGGCCGGCGGCTGGGTCGAACTCACCCGCTCTGGCGAGAAGTTGACCGGCTCGGTTCGGCTCGGCGGTCGGCTGGAGACGGAAACCGACCGGCTCCGCTCGGTCGATGGGACGCTGTCGGTCTCGGATCGCGACCGGCTTCGGCTCGAGATTGCTCGCGGCGACAAGCGTCGGCAGCAGAACGATCTCAGCGCTCGGGCGGTCTGGCGACCGGGTGAGCGGACGCGGATTGCGCTCGACGGCGTGCTCAACCGGTTGCGATATGATACGCCATCGACCGCGCCGGGGTTGGACGACGACCGCGATGAACTGGCCGGGCTGATCCAACTCGACCTCAGCCGCCGCGCTTCGGCCGCGCTGCTCTACGGCGTCGCACTCCGGGCCGACGGGACGCACACGGTTTATCTCAACAGCACCCGGTCGGGGACGAACGGCTGGCTCCGCACGCTCCGGCTAACGCCGCGCGTCCAGTGGCAGCCGACGGCCACACTGGTCATTGCCGCTGGAACCGAGGTCAGCGCCCAGTATTCCGTCCGCGATTTTCGCGACCCCGATTTGGGCCAGACGACCGATTTCGCCAGCCGACAAGTCGCCTTTCGCGACTCGGTCCGCTGGCAACCGACGCCCGGCTGGTCGGTCGAGGGCGGCTTTGATCTGCGGCGAAACTTGCGCGGGACGCTCGATTGGGACCGGTTCGCCGAGCGCCCGACGCTGCGCATCGACGACCGCGCCGCTCGACTCCTGGTGCGGGTCGAGGTCGCGCCGGGCCTAACGGTCGCGCCCGGCTGGCGGTTCTACGGCCAGACTCGCCGTCCGCTCGACGCCACCGACGCCGCTGCGGTTCGCCGTTCGCTCAGCAGCGGCCCGACGACGGCGCTCCGCTGGCGACCCGGTCCGCGCACGTCAGTCGAGTTCGACGGCTGGCTCGAACACCGGACGTTGCCCGAGCGGACCGTGCCCGACGCGGCGTTGAGCGTGACGTGGGCCTGGTGAGCCGCCGCACACTGAGCGCCGCCGCAACGGCCCGAAATCTGAACACGCTCCCGTTCAGCGACGAGACGTGCGTATTTTCGCCACCCCGCCGGTTCGCTACCGCCTCACCTTCCATCGCCCCGCGCCCCGTGTATCTCACTCTGACGCTCCCCAGCGACCCAGCCCGCATCGCCGACGCCGAACCGCTCGTCAACCGGCTCGCCACGGCGGCGCAGTTCGGTCCGGCCGACCGCGACCGGTTGATGCTCGCCGCCACCGAGGCGATCAACAACGCCCTGCTCCACGGCAACAAGTCGAACCCCGAGAAGATCGTCACCATCGACGCCGCCGTCGATGCGGGCGCCGTCAGCGTGACGGTCCGCGATCAAGGAACGGGCTACAACCCGGACACGCTGCCCGATCCGCTTGCGCCCGAGAACCTGATGAAGCCTGGCGGTCGCGGTGTGTTCCTCATGCGTGCCGTCGCCGACGAGTTCGCCGTCGAGACCTCGCCGACCGGAACGACGCTGCGGCTCGTTTTCTACCCGCACCCCGACGAACAGCCGCCTGACGAAGACGCCACCGGTGACTGAGTCGCCGCGCCGACCGATTTTCTTTGTCGGGCTTGCGCTGATGGCGCTCGGCCTCGCGGCGCTGCTGCCGCTTTCGCCGCTGCGTGCCCATCTGCTGGGCTACCTTGTCGCGATCACCGTTGCCACCCTCGGCTACGGATTGGCCGTTTGGCAGCTTCCAACTCGACACGCAACGCGCTGGATTCTGGGCGTCGGCCTCGGGCTGCGGCTGCTCGTGCTCCCGCTGCCGACCTCGCTCTCCGACGACCTCTATCGCTACACGTGGGACGGGCTGCTGACCGTCTCGGGCGAGAATCCGTACCTCAGCCGACCCATCGACCGACCCGATCTACAGTCGGCTCGGCCCGAGTTATACGCGCAACTCAACTCGAAACCGTACTTTACGATCTACCCGCCGCTGTCGCAGGCCATCTTTGCAACCGCCGCCGCGCTCGGTCGTGGCGATACCGCATGGGTTCATCTCTGGCTGCGGACGATCTTCGGCGCGATGGATCTCGCCGCGCTGCTGCTCATCGTTGCGGCGCTGCGGCTGGCGGGGATGGACCGGCGACGGGCGGCGCTCTACGGCTGGCACCCGCTCGTGCTGACCGAATTGGCTGGCGGCGGACACGGTGAGGCCGGTCTGTCGCTCGGTGTCGCTTTGATGTTGTTGGCCGCAACGCTGCGACCGAGCATTCGTCGCGATGCCCTGGGCGCACTCGGCCTCGCCGTCGCCACGCTGACCAAGCTTGTCCCGATCTTGGCCTTGCCGCTGCTGATGAAGACCGCGTGGCGCCGCGCTGGCGTTCGCGGCGCCCTGCTGACGGCGATTGTGGCAGGCGGGAGCATGGCGCTGGTGTTCGCCCCGTTCTGGTCGCCCGACGTGCTCCCGAACGTGCTCCGCTCGGTTCGACTCTACGTCCAAGCGTTCGAGTTCAGCGCCGGACCGTACCTGTTTCTGAAACAACTCGGCAGCTGGATCTACGACCGAGACCTGAGCAAGCTGCTCGGGCCGCGACTGGCCGCGTTCGTCTGGCCGCTGGCGCTCGCCGTCTGGTGGCGTTATCGACCCGAAAACGGGGTTCGCTCGCTCGCCTCGGCGCTGCTAACGCTGTTCGGCGGCTACCTGCTGCTGGCGACGACCGTTCACCCGTGGTACGCCGTCTGGCTGCTGGTGCTCGTCCCGTTCGTCCCGCCCCGCTGGGCGCTGCCGCCGCTTTGGCTGGCCTATTGGATCTCGTGGACGTATCTCACCTACGCCACCACCGCCTACACCCAACCGATGTGGGTGACAACCATCGAGTGGACCGGCGTCGTTGGGCTGATGCTCGTTGCGATGCTCCGCCGCCGTGCTCCCGCG
>JBBSVG010000485.1:0-3188 GCA_038233775.1 Bacteroidota bacterium
GAGCCGGTGACGGACAAGCGGACGCTGGAGCGGATCGGCAAGCTGGCGATCCCGCCGGCCTACGCCGAGGTCTGGATCAGTCCGCTGCCCAACGGCCACCTGCAAGCCACCGGTCGCGACGCGCGCGGGCGTAAGCAATATCGCTATCATCCCCGCTGGCGGTCGGCGCGGGACGAGACGAAGTTCAGCCGGATGCTCGCCTTCGCCGCCGCCCTGCCGACGCTGCGCCGCCGGGTCGAGCGCGACCTGAATCGGCGCGGGTTGACTCGCGACAAGGTGCTCGCCGTCGTCGTTCGGCTGCTGGAGGCGACGGCGATTCGGGTCGGCAACGAAGCCTACGCCAAGGCCAACCGCTCGTTCGGGCTGACAACGCTGCGCGACCGGCACGTGGCGATCCACGGCGCGACAGTCGAGTTCCACTTTCGCGGCAAGAGCGGCAAGCGGCACGAGGTCGAGCTGACCGACCGGCGCCTGGCCCGGCTCGTCTCCCGGCTGCGCGACTTGCCCGGTCAGTCGCTGTTCCAATTCATTGGCGACGACGGCGCCCGGCAGACGGTCGATTCGGGCGACGTGAACGCGTATCTGCTCGATGCGACCGGCCAACCGTTCACCGCGAAGGACTTCCGCACGTGGATCGGCTCGGTCGTCGCCTGCCAATCGCTCGGCTCGTGCGGTCGGGCTGAAACCGAGCGCGAGGCGAAGGCACAGGTCGCGACGGTGATCTCGCAGGTGGCCGATCAACTGGGCAACACGGTCAGCGTCTGCCGGAAATACTACGTTCACCCCGGCCTTGTCGATGCCTTCCTCGACAGCTCGCTCTCGCAACCGGTCGGTCGGTCGGTCCGCACCGCCGGGCTGCTGCCGGAAGAACGGGCACTGGTGCGGTTTCTCCGGGGAAGAAATGCAGAATGATGAAACGGCAGTGCGGCGCTTATCCTTCAGTCCACAAGCTTCCTTTATGCCATCGCTTGACTTTCTTCGTCGGGAGGAGTAAGTTTAGGCACCGGCCGTTTGACCGGCCGCCTACCGAAGCATTCCGCTGTCCCGTTGCACCCCGCTGTTCCCGTCGGACCGGCTGTCCGGCCACCGCCGGCGCCCGAGCGCCCGACGCCCCCGTCACCTCTCAGGAGGAATCCGTCATGTCACTGCGCAACCCGTCCCGACGCCTCGGCTTCGCGGCGCTGAGCCTCGCGCTCGGTGCTGTCGGCGCCCAGAGCGCTCAGGCCAACGTTTACGCCTCGCGTCTGCGCGTCACGCAGCCGACGAGCACCGACCCGTTCGATGGTAACTTCTTCGACGGCTCCGGCGCCCGGATTCGCTTCAACGTCGGCGGCTTTCGCTCCGTCGGGGTGACGCCCGAAACGGCCGATCAGGTCGTCGTCTCGGTCAAGCTCGGCGGTGCGACGATCTACTCGGTGACGATGATGAACGTCCCGAGCGGGGACACGTCCGTCGTCTGGAACGGCGGGGTCAACGGCGGCAACATTCCGGCGCCGGCCGGCAGCTACACCTACGAGGTGACAGTCTCCGACGCTGGGTATGCGACACCGACCGAGACGTGGAAGTTCACCGACGTCGATCAGGTGCTGCTCGGCCTGTCGGACCGCGCGGTCGCGAGCAACAACTTTCCGTCGACGCCCGGCTTCGGCACGTCAATCTACCTGGAGAGCGGGACCGGTCGGCACCAGATCTCGGTGCTTCGACCCGACGGCTCACTCGTCTCGGAACTGCTCGTCAACTCGACGGTCTTCAACGCATCGTCGCGCTCGCCGTGGTTCAGCGATATCGGCAGCGATGGTCGCTACTACGTCAACAACTCGAACACGAACAACTCCGACGCGCCGCTCGGCGACGGCGAGATTCTGGTCATCAACCCCGACGGGACCGTCTTCCGCAAACTGCCGGTGCCGACGAGCCAGACTCTGCGCGGCCTCGATGTGACCGTCACGGCGACCGACACGACGCTGACCTACGTGGACGGCACCGTCGTCAAGCGCTACATCAACGGCGTCACGACGACGCTCGGGACGTTCAGCCGCCCGTACCTGCGCGACCTGACCATCGATGACGCGGGCAACATCTACGTCACCGGTGGCTCGGGTTCGGGCACCGGGCTGTTCAAGAACCTCTACAAGCTGTCGCCGGCCGGTACGCTGATCGACAGCGCCGCTGCCACGGCCGATCTGGTCAGCGCGACCGTCGCTCGTCGCGGCGCCGGGGTGGCCGACGACCGGATCTACGTTTATGTGCGCGGCTTGGGCATCTCGCAGGTGACGTTCACCACGCCCGGCACGCCGGGCACGGTCAGCGCGATCCTGTTCAGCAACGCAACCTCGACCTCGATCAGCATGCAGATCGCGGCCGATGCAGCGGGCAACATCGTGTACGCCAACCCGTCGAACGAGTTCAACAACTTGGTCTCGCCGGGCGACGGACAGAACTCGTACACGACGCCGAACCCGACCGGCGCCAATCTGGTCGTCGTCGGTGTGCTGCCGGTTGAGTTGACCTCGACAGGCGCGGTTCGTCGCGGCTCGGATGTCGTCCTCTCGTGGGCGACGGCGACCGAGAAGAACAACGCTGGTTTCCAGGTCGAGCGGCTCGAAGGGGCCAACTGGAAGGCGCTCGGCTTCGTGGCTGGCTCGGGCACGACCACCGAGGCGAAGTCGTATGGCTACACCGAGAACCGCGCCCCGGCCGGTCGGTTGAGCTACCGGTTGGTGCAGCAGGATCTCGACGGGACGGCGCACATCAGCCCGACGATCACCCTCGAAGCTGCCGGTGTCGCCCCGACCGCGTTCAAGCTGCTCGGCGCCAGCCCGAACCCGTTCAACCCGACGGCGTCGATCCGCTTCGAGTTGCCGGCCGCCAGCCGCGTGACGCTGGTCGTCTATAACAGCGCCGGGCAGAAGGTCGCCACGCTGCTCGACGGCGCGACGCTCGAAGCCGGTACGCAGGCGGTGCCGTTCGACGCCAGCGCCCTGCCGAGCGGGATGTACCTCTACCGGCTGACGGCCGGGCAGCAGGTCGCCAGCGGCCGGATGACGCTGATGAAGTAACCCCGACGGTCGGGGCCGTTTAGCCGAAGGGTCGGGCCGTCGAATTCTGTCGGCCCGACCCATTTTTGTTACATACCCCCCGCCGCTGCGGCGGCATGGGGATGGCCCAATTGATTGAAAAAGAGCGGC
>JBBSVG010000486.1:0-3181 GCA_038233775.1 Bacteroidota bacterium
CGACGCACCCCGACCAGCACGGCGCGCTGTTCGTGCCCGACGGCAAGGGCGGCGTGTCGCTCTACGTCGGCAACGACGGCGGCGTCTACAAGCAGAGCGTCGGCCCCGGCGGCAGGTTCGACAACAGCGGCTGGGGCACCGGCGTCAACGACGACGTGCTGGCCGATTACGCCCGCGCCTCGCTCTGGGCAAGCTACATCTTCGACCAGTTGGGCGACGATCAGATCAAGAACTTGGTCCAGAACACGGCCACCGGTGCTTCGGCCATCGATTCGCTGATGAACCGGTCGCGCTCCGGCCTGTCGGTGGCCGATCTGACGCACCGCTTCCACGTCGCCAACTGGGTCAACGACCGGGTGCCCGGCACCGCCTACGGCTACGGCAACGTCCAGCGGGCGACGGTCAAGATTCCGGCCTCGGTCGCGGTCGATATGGCCGCCGGAAACGGGTCGCAGAGCCGCACGGTCGAAGGCGGCGCCGTCGAGTATCTGCGCTACAAGAACGTCCGCGACCTCTACGTCCGGTTCAAGGGGACCAACTTTACCGGGGCGATTCGCGTCTCGGCGGTGTATCTCGACGGCGGCGTGACGAAGGTGATCCCGGTCGCCGAGAACACGTACTTCGGTCTGCCAGCCCGCACGGACGGCGCGCTCTACCCGGAGGTCGATTTCGTCGTCTCGTCGGCGGCGATCAACAAGTTCGCCAGCCAGCTCAAATACACCGTCGAGCGGGTCGATCAGCCGTCCGGCGTGCTGCTGTCGCGGCCGAAGGTCAGCCTCGGCGTGCTGCGAAACAGCCTCGTGCCCGAGGCGTTCGACCTCGCGCTGCTGCCCGACGCGCCGCTGAACGTCGGTTCGAGCACCGTCACGATAGTTTCGCCGACCGGGACGCTGCTCGGCTCACTCCCGGTTCGCGCCTCGGCCGGGGCGCCGACGAGCCTGTATCTGGCCGATGCCCGCCGCGCGGTCGATGCCGACGGCAGCTACGGTGTCCGGCTGATCACCGCCTACGTCAACGGGATCGTCACGCTCGACACGTTGTATCAGAACGCGGTCGCCGTGGCCCACGTCAACGCGCTCGCCTCGGCTTCGGCGGCGCTCGGCGGTGAGGCGCGAATCACGCTCCCGGCCGGTGCGGCCGACGGCGGCGCGATCATCCTGACGCGGGCCAACCCGACGCTCGATGCCGAGTTGGGCGGCGGCTACCGGACCGTCTGGACCGGCGGCGCACTCCGTCGCCCGGTTGAAGTCACGCTCACGCTGCCCGATGGCGGCGAAGGGCTGACGCTGGCCCGCTGGACCGGCTCCGGCTGGGTTGCCGTGCCCGGCGTGACCGTCGATCCCGTCGCCCGGACTGTTACCGGTCAGGTGACCGAACTGACGGCGTTCAAGCTGGCCGACGCCGCGACGCTCGCCGTGGACGAACCGACCGCCCCGGCGGCGTTCCGTCTGCTGCCCGCCGCGCCGAATCCGTTCAATCCGACGACGGCGATCCGCTATCAGCTATCGGCTGTCGGCGCGGTTCGATTGGACATCTACAACGCGCTCGGGCAACGGGTTCGCACGTTGGTCAACGAGACGAAGTCGGCCGGTTTGCACAGCGCGACGTTCGACGCGGGCGAACTGCCGAGCGGGCTGTACCTGGCGCGATTGGTCGCCGGTGGCGCCGTGCGGACCGAGAAACTGACCCTGACCAAGTAATCAGCGGAGGCGTGATGGGTCGGATAGCAAAAACAGGATGGCTGCTGGCGCTGGCCTTCGGGCTGGGCGCCGCTGGCTGTGGCAAGAAAAGCGACACCTCAACCGGACCCGGACCGGATACCCGCGTGGCCGATCTGACGGCCGCTGGCTGGAAGGCGTTCGAGACCAACGACTTAGCAACCGCCGCCTCGAAGTTCAACGAGGCGAAGAAGATCGACGGGACCAATCCCCAGGTTCTGTTGGGCGTCGGCTGGATCGCGCTTGTCACGCCGCCGCGCACCGGTGCCAGCCGCGACCTCGTCACGGCGCAGGGCAGCCTGTCGCTCGCCGTCCCGGCGCTGACCGACGCCAACGACAAGGCCGGCGCCCGGATCGGTCAAGCCTACGCCGAGTTCGCCCTCGGCCGGACGAACGACCCAAATCAGACCTACCGGACGATCATCTCGCTCGTCAGCGCGGCCCTTGCTGCCCAGCCGACGTTCGTCTTCAAGCACCGGTCGGCCGTGGACGCGACCGACGCGCATTATCTGTGGGCGCAGGCGTCGTTTGCGCTGGGCGACTTCCCGGCGGCGGCGGCGCAACTCGATCTGGTCGAGCCGGGCCGCACCCACAGCCCAACCAGCGCGACGGCGCTCTTGGCCGACTTGACGCGGCTGCAGACCGCGATCTGAACGCGGTCGGGTTGGATTCCGGCCGGTTTGTGCCCATTTTTACCGCGCCCCGGTGATCTGTCATCGGGGCGCGGCTCACGTTTTAAGAGGACACGCTGTGGAGTTGATGGAGCGGCTGGCCGGGGTCGAGACCCGATTCGAGGAAGTCACGGCGGCGCTGAGCGACCCGGCGACGACGACCGATCTGTACCGGTTCCGCGCCCTCGGCCGCGAGCGGCGGCAGCTTGAACCGATTGTCGAACTCTACGCTGCCTACCGCGATCTGGTCGCCGAGATCGCTGGCAACCGTGAGTTGACCGAGACGGCCGAGCCGGAGTTGCGCGAGATGGCCTACGTCGAGCTGGCCGAGCTGGAGCCGCGACGCGAGGTGATGGAGGGCGAGCTGAACGAGCTGCTCTTGCCACGCGACCCGGCCGACTCGAACCCGGCCATTTTGGAGATCCGCGCTGGCGTCGGCGGGCTCGAGGCGGCGCTGTTCGCGGCCGATCTGCTGGAGATCTACACCCGCTACGCCGAGCGGCGCGGCTGGCGGCTCGAGATGATGGACCTGACCGAGAGCGATTTAGGCGGCGTCAAGGAAGCCGTGCTGTCGCTGGCCGGCGAGAGCGCCTACGGCCGGATGAAGTTCGAGAGCGGCGTCCACCGGGTTCAGCGCGTGCCGACGACCGAGGCGCAGGGCCGGGTTCATACGTCCACCGCGACCGTAGCCGTGCTGCCCGAGGTCGAGGAAGTGGACATCGAGATCAACACGTCCGATCTGCGGGTCGATACCTACCGCTCCGGCGGCAAAGGCGGGCAGAACGTCAACAA
>JBBSVG010000487.1:0-3178 GCA_038233775.1 Bacteroidota bacterium
GACGAGCTATCGAGTCGCCGCCCGACGCCCCTCGACGAGGTGCGACATGGACTGTATTTCTTCGAGTTTACGCTCTGGGACGTGTTGCCCGATCTGCACGACGAGTTGGAGCGGACGGTTGCGGAGATCTACGGCGCGGCCGTTCCGGTCGGCGAGATCGTCCGGTTCGGCTCGTGGATCGGCGGCGACCGCGACGGGAATCCGCACGTCACGGCCCGAGTCACGGCCGAGACGCTGTCGTTGCAGGAAGCGCTCTGTTTGCGGAAATACATCGCCGAGGTCGAGGAACTGTCGTGGCGGCTGACGCAATCGACCGAACTGGTCGAGATCTCGTCGGCGCTGACCGACAGCCTGCGACGCGACGAGGCCGATTTTCCCGACCTGACGGCGGCCATCGGCGAGACGCACGCCGCCGAGCCGTACCGCTACAAGTGCTGGTTCATTCGCGAACGGCTCCGTCGCCGGGCGTCAGGCGACCGGACCGGCGCGGCGAGCTATCCGACCGCCCAAGCGTTCGCGGCCGATGTCCATCTGCTCGCCGACAGCCTGACCGAGCACGGCGCCAAGCTCGTCGCCCACGTCATGGTTGGGCCGCTGCTCCGTCGGATCGCGCTGTTCGGCTTCCATCTGGCCGCGCTCGAGATTCGGCAGCACAGCGGCGTCCACGAGGCGGCGATTGGCGAGTTGATGAAAACGGCCGGCGTCGAGGCCGATTACGCCGCGCTGCCCGAGCCCGACCGACTGGCGCTGCTCGACCGCTTGCTCGGCGAAGGCCGACCGCTCGCCTCGCCGTTCGCCGAGTATTCGCCCGCGACGACCGAGGTGCTGGCGACGGTCCGCACGGTGGCCGATTCGCAGGCGATCTACGGCGCCGACGCCGTCCGCATTTACCTGGTCAGCATGACCGGCGGGGCGAGCGATCTGTTAGAGGTGCTGCTGCTGTCGAAGGAAGCCGGACTCTACCGTCCGGGTGAGCCGCCGGTCAGTCGCTTGCTCCCGGCGCCGCTGTTCGAGACGATTGCCGACCTGCGCGCCGCGCCCGACATCCTGCGGACGCTCTTGACCGATGGGCGTTATCGCGCACATCTGACGGTCAACGGCGACAAGCAAGTGGTCATGCTCGGCTACTCCGACTCGAACAAGGACGGCGGCTATTTGACCTCAAACTGGGAACTGTATCTGGCCCAGCGCCGACTCCACGCCGTCGCCGCCGAGGCTGGCGTGACGCTGACGTTCTTCCACGGACGCGGCGGCGCACTCGGTCGCGGCGGTGCGGCGCTGCACCAGAGCATTTTGGCGGGTCCGCCGGAAACGCTCGGTCGCGGGATCAAGATCACCGAGCAAGGTGAGGTCATCTCGTCGCGTTACTTGCTCGACGGGATCGCGCACCGCTCGCTGGAGCAAGCCGTCAGCGCGGCGCTGATTGGCGCGCTCGGACCGGATCACGGCAAAGCCGATCCGCGCGAATCGGGCTGGAGCGAGCAGATGGCGGCGCTGTCCGACGCCTCGTTCGCCGCCTACCGCTCGCTCGTCGAGGACGACGATTTCCTGCCGTACTTCGAGCAGGCGACGCCGTTGCCCGAGATCGGCGAACTGAAGATCGGCTCGCGTCCCGCCCGACGAAAAGGGACGAGCTCGCTGGGCGACCTGCGGGCGATTCCATGGGTTTTCTCGTGGACGCAAAGCCGCCACTTGCTGCCCGCATGGTACGGCGCCGGAACCGCGCTGACCGGAGTCACCGGCGGACCCGAATCGCTTCGGCCGCTGTACCGCAACTGGCCGTTCTTCCGGGCGCTGATCGATAACCTGCAGATGGCTTTAGCAAAGGCCGATCTCGCGGTCGCCGAAGCGTATGCGGGATTGGTCGAGGACGCCGAACTCGGGCGCCGAATGTTCGCCCGGATTCGCCAAGAGTTCGACCGGACCGTGGCGGCCGTGATCGCGCTGACCGGACAGGAGGCGATTCTGGACAACCAACCGGTCTTGCAGGAGTCGATCCGGCTGCGAAATCCGTATGTCGATCCGCTCAGCCACCTACAAACGGCGCTTCTGCGAGAACTCCGCTCCGGCGACGCGGCCGATCCCGAGTTGCTCGACGAAGTCCTTTCAACCATCAACGGCATCGCCGCCGGCCTCCGCAACACCGGCTGACGCCAACGACTTGTACCGCCGACCTCCGTTCGTGGTGAGCCTGTCGAACCATGAACGGAGCCACCGCCGCCAGTTCGCCGGTCGCCACACCACCGATTGTCACCCTGAACATCGTGAAGGGTCTCACGCCGAGGTCAACGGACGTGCGGGCCTCTGCATGAGATCCTTCGCTCCACTCAGGATGACAGCAGATTGAGACTGCCGAAGGTCTTTTTTGAAACCAGCTACTTCGCCCGGAATCTCGGCGCGATCAGGCGGCCCCAGGTCGCGTCGTAGGGATGGACGACGGCGACCGGGCGGCCGAGGCTATCGACGAGCGGGCGGGCTTGTTCGACCCAGCGGAAGATCCCGCCGCGCAGGTTCATCACCCGGTGGAACCCGAGCGAATCGAGCCGCACCGCCATCGCCGACGAGCGGTAGCCGACCGAGCAATAGACCACGACCGGTCGGGCCGGATCGACCCCGGTCAACTGCGAGAAATCGGGCCGGTCAGGATCGAGCCGCACCGCGCCCGGCAGGTGGCTGACGGCGAACTCGGCCGGTTGCCGCACGTCGATCAGCAGCGGCCGATTCAGCCGCATCACCTCGTCGGCCGACGCCTGCCGGACGCTCGGGAAGCGCGCCCCGACGGCTGCCTCGACGGCGCGAAGCCCGGTTCCGCCCTGTGCCCGACCGAGCGCGACCCAGCCGCCCACGGCCAAGAGCACCGCCGCACCCACCCAGATCATCGGTCGCTTCATGGCTGCGTCTCCGGTTCAACGAATGGCGTCTTGACCACGCCGCCGAGCTTCTGCCAACGGTCATCGGTCAGTCCATCGACGCCGAAGCGGATGGTGTGCAGCTCGCCACGCATCAGAAACGAGCCAAAAATCCGGTCCCAGACGGTGAGCAAACTGGCGTAATTCGAGTCGGTTTCGCGGCGAATGCGCGAGTGATGCAGCTTGTGCATGTCCGGCGTGACGATGACCACGCGCAGCGCCCGGTCCATCCAACCGGGCAGCTTGATGTCGGCGTGGTGAAACTGAAC
>JBBSVG010000488.1:0-3177 GCA_038233775.1 Bacteroidota bacterium
AACCTCCGCTTCGACGAGCCGACCGAGGCGAATCTGACGAACACGCTCTACAAGAACGGCGACAAACTGCCCGATGCGTATTCGTGGTTCGGCCCGATCAAGGCGACGAGCTACACCATCCCGTGGATCGCCTACTACTACGTCGGACCGGCGCAGCTCGAGGTGTTCGCCACCGACCAAGCGTTCGTCGACTACTCGCTGACCGGATGGGCGCCGCTGCCGCCCGGCGGCTCACCCATCGACCCGACGTCGAACATTCGCGGCGGCTACGGCGTCTTCACCGCGTTTGTCCGGCTCACCCGCCCGATCTACCTCAAACGCTGACCGGTTGGCGGACGGTGGGCGGCCAGAGCGTGCGGCGGACGCGGAAGCCGAGCAGCACGGCGGCGACCATCAGCGCGGCGGTCAGGCCAATCCAGATGCCAACCGCGCCGAGTCCGAAGCTGAACGCCAGCCCGTAGCCGACCGGCAACCCGACGCCCCAATAGGCGACCAGCGCCAGCAGCATCGGCACTTTGGTGTCGGCCGCGCCGCGCAGCACTTGGGCACCGGCGACCTGCGCCCCGTCGAAGATCTGGAACAGCGCCGCGAGGGCCAGCAATTGGGCGCCTACCCGAAGCACCTCCGGCTCAGCTGTGTAGAAGCCGAGCAGCGGACCGGGCAGCGACAGGAACAGCACGCCACACAGCCCCATCAGCCCGACCGAGCCGATATACGTCAGCACGACGGCCCGGCGGGCGCCGTCGGGGTCGTCGGCGCCGAGCAGCTGGCCGACCCGGATCGAACCGGCGATGGAAACGCCGAGTCCGACCATGAACGTCGCCGAGGCGATGCTGATGACGACGGTGTGCGCGCTCTGGGCGGTCACGCCGATCCACCCCATCATCACGAGGGCGATGACGAAGATCCCGACCTCCGCGCCCTGCGTCACGGCTGCTGGCAGGCCGATGCGGACGATCTCGCCCAGTCCGCGCCGGTTCGCCCGACGGCTGACGCCCTCGAACGGGTGCAGATCGGGTCGGCTGAGCGCGTAGCCAGCCAGCGCCGCGAGCATCAGCCAGCGAACGGTGCTCGTCGTCAGGCCGCTGCCGGTCAGACCGAGCGGCGGGACGAGGCCGGGGACGCCCGAGATCAGCACCCGGTTGCCGATGTAGTTCAGCCCGATCCCGAGCACCGTCACGACCGTTGCCGCTTGGGGTCGGCCCATCCCTTCCAAATAGTTTCGCAGCGCGACGTAGAGCAAAAACGGGACGATGCCAGGGGCTAGCGCCCGCATGAACGCTGTCGTCTGCCCAACCAGCACGGCCGGCTGACCGAGTGCCCGGACGACGGCGCCGCCGGAGACCGTCAGCGCCAGCGCTGGCAAACTGAGCAGCAGCGCCAGCCACAACCCCTGAACCAGCACCTCGCGGCACGTTTCCCGTCGCCCGGCGCCGAACGCTTGGCTGACGAGCGGACCCATCCCGGCCAGCGTCCCCATCGCCAGCGTGAGGCCGAACCAGACGATTCCGTTGCCCAATCCGGCCGCCGCGACCGCTTCCGGCCCGAGCCGCTGCCCGACCATCACCACGTCCATCGTCCCCATCGCAACCGCGCCGAGTTGCGACAGCACAATCGGTCCGGCCAGTTTGCCCAGTCGGCCTGCCTCGGCGGCGAGTGGATGCAATGGAGGTCTGAGCGATGATGACTCTGGAGGCATGAGCAGATGATCTGAGCGGAGAGAATGCACAAAAATACGCGTCTTGTCTCGCTCTGTCATCTACCTGTGGCGTTCTGTGTGGTTGAGTCGGTATCTTTCCATTACACATTCACGCAGGAGATGTCATGTCCGGGTTCTATAGCCGTCTGTATGAGATCGCGAAAGCCTCCAAACATCAGAAAGAGGATTTTCTAACCGAGCTTTTTGCCCAGTCTCTGCGCGAACCGGAGGTTGCCAGCGCTTGGCTTGACAGCCTCAGCATTCTCACGCTGGAAGAGTCGCATCCCGAAAAATGGCATATTGTCACCCAAAACCATTACGAGATAGACGGTGAAACCCAAGAGGGCTTTGATGAAAGCCGAGACGCCGGAATGAAGCAGAGGGGGAAAAGACGTAGGCCAGATATTGAAATGTCTTCACGAAGCGTGTTGATTTTGGTTGAAAACAAGGTGGACGCCTTTGCACACCGTGGGCAGCTGGATGACTATTGGGCAATATTGGATAGAGAAAAGGGTCAAAAAGCGAGTTGTCTTATTTACGTTACGGATCGATACGACCCGCAGCCTTTCACGAGTCCCCTCTTCAAGCAAACGCGTTGGAGGGACGTTTATACCGCTAGGAGTTACGCGGTTTGACTCAAAATAAGCATTTTCAGCCTAAATACGAGGATTGTGAAAGCCGCCGAGAGACGTGAAAACCTCGTTTTCATGGCCGCTTTGCCACTTGTTCATCTCAACTGCGTAACTCCTAACCGCATTGTCCGAGTGGATTGGCTCTGGAGAGAATCGTGAGTCTCGTACTGCCGGCCATCCTTTCACCCAACAGCTTCTGATCTATATGAGCGACAAGGGCCTGCACTTTCAGCCAACTGACGCGGATGCTCAGGCTTTGCCACGGATTTATGGGGAAATCCTGCTTCTTGAGTCGATACTCGAAAAGATTGCATCAGAGAGCATCGAGATGAAGCTTAAACCAGAGAGGTTTTTAAAACTGAAAGACATTTTAGACCAGAAACTCTTTGGGGTCGCGGTAAGCACGCCATTAACTAACGGTCCATGGGCTACTGTGGGAGTGTTTAAACTGGATCGAACCAAGCCCGTAATAGGGGTTCGATTCGCCATGAGAAACGCGGATTTGGCTATGTTTGATGCTGATTCCACCTTTAAAAACTATGAGGAAGAGAGTTGGGGCAAGAGTACGGGCGTCAACTACTGGCCGTTGAAACCGCTTGCTGAATGTGATACACCCGAAAAGGTCGAGACTGAGTTGCGCGATTCATTTAAGAAAGCGAAGGATTTTCTCGACGTGGTCAAGCATCAGAAGGCAGGATCAACCAACACAAAATAAATTGTGCCGACTTCCAACGAACGCGCCCGCGAAATCCGCGAACGGTTGAGCCGCGATGCGCCGGTCGAGGCGCTGCCCGGTCGGCTGGCGCCCGTCATGGGCGACGAGCGGGCGATCCCGCCGTCGCTGCC
>JBBSVG010000489.1:0-3170 GCA_038233775.1 Bacteroidota bacterium
CCTCGAACAGGTATTCGTTCACCCGGCGCGGCGAGCCGTGAACCATCAGCAGCGCGAACCGTTTGTCGCCCTCGCCGAACGTCAGCCGCAAGTGGCGCGGCAGCGAACGCAGATAGGCGCGGGTCTCGTCGGTCACGACAGCATTCGTGTAGGCGATGGAGCGAGCGCTACGGGCTTTGTCCTCGTCGGTTTGATAGGCGCAGCCGCAATCGTCCGAGTTCAGTCCGACGCCGACATCGTAGTTTCCGGCAATCGTCGGGATGCGTTGCTCGCGGACGAGGGCGATGATCTCGTTCGGGAACGTGCCGTAGCCGACCAGATCGCCCAGGCAATAGATGGCATCGGGCCGCCGACGGTCGAGATCGGCCAGCACCGCTTCGAGCGCGGGCAGGTTGCCGTGGATGTCACTCAGGACGGCGAGTTTCATAGCATTCCCTTATCGTTCATCGCAAATGAACGATAATTTAAAAAACTCACAAATCGGCGGCGAGCGAGCGGTACTCGTCGAGCACGGCCGGGTCGAGGCAATAGCACGTACGCGGCCCGTCGATCTCGCCCTGGACGATCCCGGCCGCTTTCAGCACTTTTAGATGCTGGCTGACCGTCGATTGCGCCAGCGGCAGCAGCTCGACGATGTCGCCGCACAGGCACGTCTCGTGTCGGCGGAGGATCGCGACGATCTCGACCCGGATCGGGTGGCCGAGCGCCTTGTTCAGTTCGGCCAATCGTCGGCGCCGGGCGGATTCGTCAGCGCTGACGGCTGGCGGCAGCGCGCTGGACTCGGGTTCACAACAGCTCATCGCGACCTCTTATCGTAGAACAACGATAAAGGTAAGCGACAAGTCGCCGGATGTCAAGTCGTGTCGCGAACCGGGCGGCGGCGGGTTATCTTGTCGGCCTGCCGATTCGTCCACGCCAGAGACCCTCTCCACGCTGATTTTGCCCGCTATGACCGTCAACAGACGTGATTTCATCAAGATGGGCGGCATGGCCGCAGCCGGGATGCACCTGTTCGGCGGTCGCGTTTGGGCGCAGACTGGGTCGCTGGTGGCGGTCGCGACCATCGACCGGAAGGCGCTGGCCGATGCGGCGCTGACCTCGGCCCGAGCCGCTGGCGCGCAGTACGCCGACGTCCGAATCGGCCGCTACCGCAACCAGTTCATCAACACGCGCGAGGACAAGGTTCAGGGAATCACCGACACCGAAAGCTTCGGCTTCGGCGTGCGGGTGCTGGTCGATGGGACGTGGGGCTTCTCGGCCAGCGACACGCTGACGAAGGAGGAAGCCGCCAAAGTCGCCGCGATGGCGTGCGCGATTGCGAAGGCAAACGCCCGCATCCAGACCGAAAAGGTCCAACTCGCGCCGGTCGGATCGTATCAGGACACGTGGCAGACGCCGATCAAGAAGCACCCGTGGGACGTGCCCATCGCCGAGAAAGCCGAGCTGCTGCTCGCCGCCAACGCCGCCGCGCTGACCGCCGGGGCGTCGTTCGCCTCGTCGAACCTGTTCTTCGTCAACGAGGAGAAGTATTTCGCCTCGACCGAGGGGTCGTACATCGATCAGAACATCGTGCGGACCTACCCGACGCTCAGCGTGACGGCCATCGACCAAGCCAGCGGTCTGTTCTACGAGCGCGCGGGGCTGACGGCGCCGGTCGGGATGGGCTATGAGTATGTGACCGAGTTCGATCTCGTCCGCGAGGCGAAGGAAGCCGCCCAAGACGCGCTGGCGAAGAAGACGGCCAAGTCGGTCGAGCCGGGCAAAAAGGATCTGGTGCTCGCCCCGAGCCACCTGTGGCTGACGATCCACGAATCGGTCGGCCACCCGACCGAACTCGACCGCGTGCTCGGCTACGAGGCCAACTACGCCGGGACGAGCTTCGCGACGCTGGCGTGGAAGGCGCAGATGAAGCCGTATGGGTCGAAGATGGTCAACATCAAAGCCGACAAGGTCCAGCCCGGTTCGCTCGGCGCCGTCGGCTACGACGACGAGGGTGTCAAGACCAAGACGTGGGACATCCTCAAGGACGGGATGCTCGTCGATTACCAAGCGATCCGCGACCAAGCGCACATCCTCGGCCACGACGAATCGAACGGCTGCTGCTACGCCGACAATTGGAGCAGCGTCCAGTTCCAGCGGATGGCGAACATCTCGCTGCAACCGAACCCGCAGCCGATGACGAAGGACGATCTGATCAAGGATGTCGAGGACGGGATCTACATCGTCGGCGACGGCTCGTTCTCCATCGACCAACAGCGGTACAACTTCCAGTTCGGCGGACAGATGTTCTACGAGATCAAGCACGGCAAGATCACCCAGCCGCTGGTCGATGTCGCCTACCAAGCCAACACGCTCTCGTTCTGGGGCGCGATGGACGGGGTCGCCGATCATCGGGACTACCAGTTGTTCGGGTCGTTCTTCGATGGCAAGGGTCAGCCAGGCCAGTCGTCGGCGGTCAGCCACGGCTCGTCGACCGCCCGGTTCCGGGGAATCAACGTGATCAACACCAAGCGCAACATCTGACGGCTGCCCCTTTCCCTGAGACCGTTGACCCTTTCTGCCATGAGCATGATGACCGAAACGCAGGCGCGGGCCATTCTTGAAAAGGCCCGTCGCTTCTCCAAAGCCGACGCCGTGCGGCTGACGCTGACCGGCAACACCGGCGGCAACATCCGTTTCGCCCGGAACACCGTCACGACCGCCGGGTCGCAGACGCGGCACTCGTTGGTCGTCAGCAGCGCCTTCGGCAAGCGCGAGGGGCAGGCGACGACCAATGCGTTCGACGATGACTCGGTCGAGCGAGCCGTTCGACACGCGGAAGAACTGGCCCGACTGGCGCCGGAGAACCCGGAGTACATGCCGCCCATCGGACCGCAAACCTACACACCGGTCGCGGCGGCCTACGTCCCGGCGACGGCGGCCATCGACCCAGCACTCCGGGCGCAGGCCGCGCTCGACAGCATCGGGCCGTGCCGCTCGCGCAAGTTGGCGGCGGCTGGGTTCCTCGAAGACAGCGCCGGCTTTCAGATGACGATGAACTCGAACGGGCTGTTCGGCTATCATCGGAGCACCAACGCCGACTTCACCGTGACCGTCCGCTCCGACGACGGGACGGTCCGGGCGAAAAACGAGTCGCGGCGATCCGACCCCGGCGGCGGGAAGACGTCGAC
>JBBSVG010000490.1:0-3170 GCA_038233775.1 Bacteroidota bacterium
GCGCAGCGGGTGTTCGATCTCGCCGTCGCCGCCCGAGCTGCCGCCGAGCCGGAGGCCGAACTCGTCGCAACGTCCGCCCATGTCGATGACGAGCATCCCGTCTGGACCGAAGCTGAACTCGTCACGTCCGACAGCGACGCAGCGACCGAGACTGCTTGGGCGACTGAATCGGCGCGATCGGCCGCACACGATGCCGCGCCGGAGAATACCGATCCGGTCGCGGCAGATGAGCCGGAGACGCCGGTGACGGAGCCGGGCGCAGCAATGATCGACGAGCTGACCGCGCAGGACAAGGCGCCCGTCGAGTTGATCGACTGGGTTACGGTCGAACCCTCGGCGCCCGCCGCTGAACCGGAAGCCGAGCCGGTCGCTCAGGCGCCGAATCGCGACGAGGCGGCCGACGACGCATCCCCGCCGGAATGGGCTGTGGCCGAAGAGGCTGTGTCATCGGAACCCGACGCTGCGGTGATGACAGCGGAACCGCCGGTCGAGTCTGAGCTGACCGCGCCGGAGCCGGAAGCAGAAAGCCCGGTCGAGTTCGAGCCGACCGAAACGGAAGCAGAAGAACTCCCGGTCGCGTTCGAGACAACCGAAACAGAACCGACGGCAGCAGACGACAGCAGCGACGAGCCGTTGGAATCGGACGAGTCGCAGACCGAGTTGGTGGACGACGCCGGATCGTGGCAGCCGGAGGCGGAGGATGACGAGCTCGACGAACCGGCCGAGTTGTTCGAGCCGATGACGACCAGCTTCATCGCCTCACCGACGCCGCGCGGTGCCCTGTTCTCCGACGACGAGGTGCAACTGTCGCTGATGCTGTTCGGTCGCCTGCCGCAGCCGACGGCCGCAGCCGACCTACTTCGATTCGCCCGACAGGCCAAGCCGACGGCCGACCGACCGGCGACGCGGATCGATACGAGCCTGCTCGATTCGTGGGTCGAACAACTCAGCCACGCACCCCGCCTCCGCGCCGACGATTTGCCCCGCGAAGCGCCGACACCGGCCCCCCGGAAGGCGCAGATCGTTTCGGAAACGATGGGCGAGATCTATATCCGGCAGGGCGAGTACAGCAAGGCGCTCGATGTGTACGAGCAGCTCATGGATCAGCGACCGGAGCGGCGCGTCCAGTACGAGCAGCGGCTGACCGAGATCGAGCGGCTGCTCAACGGCGACCGCTCAGGCGAGCGGCGCGGGTAAACGCAGCGGCGCCCCGTCGCAGAGAACGCGACGGGGCGCCGGACAACGGCACGACGGATAGGCTCAGGCAGCGGCCTGAAGTCCCTGCAGTCGCTTGGCGAGCTTCGCCTTGTGGTTGGCGGCGAAGTTCCGATGGACGATCTTCTTGGCGACCATCCGGTCGAGCACCGCACCGGCCTGACGAACGGCCGCTTCGCCGGTGGAAGCGTCGGCGGTGAGCGCCCGCTTCAGCACCGTCTTCATGGCGGACTTGTAGGCGCGGTTGCGCTGACGGGCCTTCTCGCTGGTCTTGACGCGCTTGGCCGCGCTCTTGTGGTTCGGCATGGGTCGGGATATCCTTTGAATCGACTGCAAGCGCCCGATAGGGGGCGCAGAAGACGCCAAAGATACGGCCCGCTCGCGTTCAAGTCAAGTCGCGCGATTGGAAACGTCTGTCCGGCGCCGTATCTTGGCGGTCTTGCCCGGCCTGCGTTTCCACGGATCGGGACGTTGGAACCCACATGTTGTTTCAGCCCATCAGTTGCAGGTCGCGATGCATCGGACCGTTTTATTTGGCGCGCCAGGGGTCGGAAAAGGCACCCAGGCCAAGCTGTTGACCGCCGCGCTCGGCATTCCCCACATCTCGACCGGCGACCTGTTGCGGGTTGAGGTGCGCTCCGGAACCGTGCTCGGACTCGAGGCCAAAGCGGCGATGGATCGCGGCCAACTGGTGCCCGACGCCGTCGTGATCGCGATGGTCGAGACGATGCTTCGTCGGCACGACAACGGCAGCAGCGGGTTCGTCCTCGACGGCTTTCCGCGCACCGTTGCCCAAGCCGAAGCGCTCGACGAGATGCTTGGTCGGCTCGGTCAGCGGCTCGATGCGGTCGTCGCGCTCGAGGCGCCGGAGAGCGAGTTGATCGCCCGGATCGCCCGGCGCGGCCAGATTGAGGGGCGTACCGACGACGAGGACGTGGCGGTCGTTCGGGCTCGGCTGGGGCAGTATGCCGAGAAAACCCGACCGGTTCGCGACTACTATGAGGGCAAGGGCTTGCTCCGCGTGCTGAACGGCACCGGCGAGATCGACGAGATCCAGCAGCAGATTCGCACCACGCTCCAGACCGCCGCGACCGAGCACAATCTTTCCGCGTAGCTTGACAAAATCCGGCCGGTGGCCGTATCTTTGTGGCCCCGAAGCAAACCGCCCTTCTCGGAGGGTGAGCGGCTGGCGTAGCTCAATCGGTAGAGCACCTGATTTGTAATCAGGCGGTTGCGGGTTCAATTCCTGTCGCCAGCTCTCGTTTGCCGGTCGGCTGAGAGGTCCACCTGGGCAGGTGGCCGAGTGGTTAATGGCGGCAGACTGTAAATCTGCTCTCTTACGAGTACGGAGGTTCGAATCCTTCCCTGCCCACTTCCGTGATGCCCGGCAGGCTGATGTCTGCCGGGCATCGTGGTGCGAGGCGGGAGTAACTCAGTTGGTAGAGTCACAGCCTTCCAAGCTGTTGGTCGCGGGTTCGAGTCCCGTCTCCCGCTCCACCGGGGTGCATGTTTGCAAACCGGAGTCGTTCGTAGGTCTGTTCAATCGCTCGCGTAGCTCAGGGGTAGAGCACCTCATTGGTAATGAGGAGGCCATGGGTTCAAATCCCATCGTGAGCTCTTTTCTATCGACAGTCCCCCGCCCCTCGGGGATTCCAATCAGGAGATAAAGGCGTCATGGCGAAAGAGAAATTCGACCGGAGCAAGCCCCACGTCAACATCGGGACGATTGGGCACGTGGACCACGGCAAGACGACGCTGACGGCGGCGATCACCACGGTGCTCTCGAGCGAGGGTCTGGCCGAGGTGCGCTCCTTCGACTCCATCGACAATGCGCCCGAAGAGCGCGAGCGCGGCATCACCATCGCCACCGCCCACGTCGAGTATCAGACGAAGAGCCGGCACTACGCCCACGTCGATTGTCCGGGCCACGCCGACTACGTCAAGAACATGATCAC
>JBBSVG010000491.1:0-3167 GCA_038233775.1 Bacteroidota bacterium
CGCCGCCGTCGCCGCGCTGGGCGCCGGGTGGACGCCGAGCAGGCTGCTCGCCGCCGAGTCGGCCACCGCATCGGACGACAGCTGGATGCGGAGCCTGACCGGGAAGCACCGGACGGTGTTCGACGTTTCGGGGATCTCCGACGACCATGCGCTGGCGCAGGCGAAGAACTTCCTCAACGGCTGGCGCGACGCCTTCCACGTCGCCGAGCGAGATATCAACCTCGTGTTGGGGCTGCACGGCAAAGCCGTCGCGCTCGGGATGACGGACGCGCTCTGGGCGAAGTACGCCGTTGGCGAGCGGCTCGAACTCACCGATCCGGCGACCCAAGCGCCAGCGGTGCGAAACCTCTACCGCGCCGCTGCGCCGGGCGCCGATCTGTCCTCGACCGAGGCCACGGTCGAAGCACTGCAAGCGCGCGGCGTGCGCTTCATCGTCTGCATGAACTCGATCAAGGGTGCGTCGAAGATGTTCGCCGCCGCTGGACTCGGCACGGCGGACGAGATCCGCGAGACGATGCTCAGCGAGTTGCTGCCCGGCGTGACGGTCGTCCCGGCGATGGTCGTCGCGCTGACGCAGTTGCAGGAGCGTGGGCTGAAGTACACGAAGATCGACTGAACCCGGTCGGCCTACGCCCGGCGCAGCGTCAGCGCGGCACGGGATGCCAGCGGAGCCCAAGCCGCAACCGGCCGTCTGGCGGTATGAGGATTCAGGACCTCGATTTGTGGCTCATCTGAGTTGATCCATTCGCCAACTGAGCCGGGAATGACATGACGACCTCGATTCTGGATGTGACTCGCATTCTGGCTGGACCCGATGGGTCGATGTCAGATGTGCGGTCGATGGCCGATCTGCGTCGGGCGGTTGGGCGTGGCCTGCCGGTCGAGACGTTGAGCCGGGTCGCGTCGTATGTGTCGCTGAATGCGAAAGAGGCCACCCGGTTGCGGGATCGGCTGGTGCCGCCGGCAACGAGAAAGCGGCGGTCCGGGAGTTTGCTGCCGGAGGAGAGCGAGCGGGTCGAGCGGCTGGCTCGGGTGATGGCGCTGGCCGAGCGGGTGTGGGAGGATACGACCGCCGCCCGGACGTTTCTTCACCAGCCGCATCCGCTTCTGCTCGGCGAGACGCCGCTGGAGGTGTCTCGAACGGAACTCGGCGCACGCGAAGTGGAAGCGCTGCTGGAGCGATTGGAATACGCGCTGCCCGTCTGATGCTCGCTTATCGACTCTGTAAAACGCGCTACCTGCCGTTCGACGGCACCGGGGCGCTGCTCCACGGCGCCCGCTGGAACTCGCCGGGCCGAGCGGTGATCTACTGCGCCGACTCGTTCGCCGGAGGCTTGCTGGAGATTCTGGTTCACAGCAACCTCGGTCGGCTGCCCGGCCTGCATCATGTCGCGGTCGCCGATATTCCAGAGGCCCTGATCGAGTGGCTGGATGCCGCTGACCTCAGCGGGTGGGATCGTCCCGACGAGATCGCCTCTCGAGCGGTCGGCGACGAGTGGTTGCAGAGCGCTCGCAGCGCCGTCCTGTCCGTGCCGTCGCTCGTCGCACAGCCGCTCGGTCGCAACCTGCTCATCAATCCGCACCACCGCGACTTCGGGTTGCTCCAGCCCGGCGTCCCCATTGGGGTGCAGTGGGACGCTCGCCTGTTCGCCCGCTGACAGCTTCCGTTCTCTTGCCGTTTGCTGACGGCTGACAGCCGACCGCTTTCCGTCAGCTTCGTCTCAGCGTCAGCAAGGTCACTTCCGGGGGACAGAACAGGCGGCACGGGATGCCAGCGGAGCCGAGCCCGCGACTGACCCAGAGTCGGCGCCGACCGGCATCGGCGGAGAAGAGGCCGCCGAGGATGACCGCAGGCGGCAGGCGGCTGATCGGCCGGGTCAGCGCTCCGACGAGCGGCAGGCAGATCTGGCCGCCGTGGGTGTGGCCGGAGAGCGTCAGCATCGGTGCGCCGCAGTCGGGGTCAGCCGGAACCTGCTCGGGGTGCGTCCCGAAGTGGCCGCCGTCGGGCCAGCCGTCGGGGTTGTGCAGCAGATAGATCGCCGGGGCGCCGGTCGGCACGTCGCGGAAGGCGGTGGCCGGATCGGCCAGCCCGCTCCACAGATCCTCCACGCCGACGATCCACAACCGCTCGCCGTTGCGGTCGATGAACCCCGAGCGGTTCCGCAGCACGGTCACGCCGATGGCTTCGAGCGCCGCCGTGACCGTGTTGGCGTCGGCCCAGTGGTCGTGGTTGCCCAAACAAGCCCAGACGCCGAGCGGCGCGGCCAGTCCGGCCAGCGCGTCGGCGCACCCGGCGGCGTAGTCGGGCGAGGCTGTGACGAAGTCGCCGGTCAGCACAATCAGGTCGGGCCGCTCGCGCATCACCCGCTCGACCCAGCCGCGCAGATACTCGGCCGACAGAAACGGGCCGACGTGCAGATCGGTCAACTGCGCCACCCGAATCCCGTCGAACGCGGTCGGCAGCGCGGGCAGAGGCAAGGTCGGTCGCGACCAGCGCGGGCGGTAGGCGCTGACGGCCCACGTCCAACTGTACAGCGCGCCGCCCGCCGCAACGGCGCCCCAGAACAGCCGTTTCAGCGCTTGACGCCGACCGATCACCGCCGATTCGGTCCGGTCGTGCGGCGCGACCCAATCGGTGCCGATGCGGTAGATCAGATACCCGAGCGAGGTCAGCGCCGCGATCAGCGTCAGGTTGAAGCCGACGTAGAAGCCGAGCGAGCCAAACCGACTCAACCCCGGTCCGTGCGGAAAGCCGTAGCGGGCGAGCACGAGCGTGAAGCCGACGAACAGCCACAGCGTCACGCCCATCGCGCCGAGGCGGAGCGGATGGCGCATGGCGAATCCCCACGTCCGCCGCGCCAGCCGCCAGCCAACCGCGAGCGCAATGCCGCTGAGCGCGATCCCGAACGCAATCTCCGCCGGCGTGATGTCGGGGCGGCGGACGGTGAGTTGGAGAAGCACGAAGGAGAGCGATGAGCGATGAGCGATGAAACGGCGGCGCGGCGATTTTCCGTCGTTCAGCATCGATCTTGTATCTTGAACAAGCAGCACAAGTGGTGCAGTAGTTCGTTTTGATCTGGGTCATTTAGTAGACCGTAACGGAGCAAGAACGCTGCACCAACACCCCATTTGAACCCGAACCGTTGCCTGTGTCGGCTTCTGCCGAG
>JBBSVG010000492.1:0-3166 GCA_038233775.1 Bacteroidota bacterium
GGATCGCCCGCTGATGGTCTGGAGCCAGGGCCAGCCCGCCGACAACCGCTACTGGTTTCCCTGCCGCGACGTGCCCGATGAGCGGTTCACCGCCGAGATTTTGCTCACCGTCCCGGCCGGACTCGAAGCGCTGTCGAACGGCGTCGCCCTGCCAACTGTCGAGCTTGAAGACGGCCGGATGACGTTCGGGTTTCGGCAGGACGTTGCCCACGTCACCTATTTGGTCGCGTTCGTCGTCGGCCAGTTCGACCGGCACCTGACGACGGCGGACGATCTGCTGATCGGCTACTTCGCCCCGGTTGGTCGCGGCGCCGATCTGGAGCGGACGTTCGGGCGCACGCCGGATATGCTGCTGTTTTTCAGCGACTTGCTCGGGTTGCCGTATCCGTATGCGGTCTTCAATCAGATCGCGGTGCCGGAGTTCACTTGGGGCGGGATGGAGAACACGGCGCTCGTCGTCCTGCACGCCGATCAGTTGCATGACGAAGCGGCGCACGTCGATTTTTCGAGCGATTGGCTGGTCGCGCACGAGTTGTCGCACCAATGGTTCGCCGGTCGAGTCGCCTGCCGCGACTGGACGCATTTGTGGATTCACGAAGGGTTCGCGTCGTATCTCGATCCGCTCTACGCCGGGCACACGCTCGGCATCGGTGAGTTCGAGGAGCGAATGTGGGAGGAGGCCGAGGGCTATCTAAAGGAGGCGCGCGAGCACCACACGCGGCCGGTCGTAACGGATCGGTTTCGCGACCCGCAGGATTTATTCGACGCCCACGCCTACAACAAAGCCGCCTGTATTCTGCACTTACTCCGCCACGAACTCGGCGACGAGCCGTTCTGGACGGCGGTGCGGACGTTTCTGGTCGCCTTCAACGGGACATCGGTCGATACGGACGAGGTGCGGAGCCATTTCGAGGACGCGACCGGTCGCGACCTGAGCGCGTTTTTTACCCAATGGTTCCGCCGCCCCGGCCACCCGAAACTCCAGATTTCGACCCGATTTGCCGACGGCGCGCTCGAACTGACCGTCGAGCAAACGCAAGCCGAGGCGCCGTTCGAGGTGCGGACGGAGCTGGAACTGTGGACCGGCGGCGACGCCCGGCGCGTGCCCGTCACGATCCGCGACCGCCGAACGACGCTCGTCGTTCCGAGCGCGACGGAACCGGACCTCGTCCTGCTCGACCCCGACGGCTGGTGGCTGCTGCGCGAGACCGATTGGCAGCGTCCGGCGGCCGATTGGCGGCGGCAGTTGGCCGATGCGCCGACCGTCCCGATGCGTCGGGAAGCGGCGCTGGCGCTGGGCGAGACGGCGGGCGACCCGGCCACGGTCGCGGCGCTGGCGGATGTGCTGCGGAGCGAGACGGAGTTCTACGGCGTCGCCCGAGCCGCCGCCCGGTCGCTCGGCAAGCTGCGCGGCTCGGCGGTCGAGCGGGCGCTGATCGACGCGGCGGCGCACCCACACGTCAAGGTCCGCCACGCCGTCGCGACCGCGCTCGGCGGCTTCTCGACCGAAGACACGCTGGCGACGTTGAGCCAACTGGCCGACGGCGATCCGGGCCAGTCGGTTCGGGCCGCTGCGGTCGAGGCGGTCGGCAAGCTGCGGCTGCCTGGCTCGGCGGCGATTGTCGAACGGGCGTGGCAAACGGGGTCGCACCGCGAGGCGATTCGCGCCGCTGCGGCCAGAGCCACGGCCGAACTGCGCGACCCGGCCGGACTCGACCGGATGATCGACGCGACCGGTCCGTCGTGGACGACGACGCTCCGCAGCGCGGCGCTGGTTGCCCTCGGCGCGTTCGGCCACGCCGTTCCACAAACCCGGTTGCCGGTGCGCGAAACGCTGACCGAGGCGCTCCAGACGCCGGGCGGCAACGGGCGATTGCGGGTCGCGGCGGCCGACGGATTGGGCAAACTCGGCGACAGCGACGCACGCTCGGCGCTCGAGCGGACGGCGGCGGCTGATCCGTTCCCCCGCGTCCGGCTCGCCGCTCGGCGGGCGCTAGCCGCGCTCGATCCGCCGACCGATCCCGGCGCCGCGTTGGCTGAGCTTCGGACCGAGATCGCCGCGCTGCGGGCCGAGATCGCCGCCGCCGGGAACCCGCCAGCCGACCGCTCGGGTTCGCCCTCGTCTGTTCCGTCCATGAATACGCCGACCTGATGGCCTCTCCTGCTCGCCCCGCAGCGCCGACCGCGACGCGGCCCACCGGGTCGGCGCCGGATGCGATCTGGCCCGATGCGGACGCGCTCCGCCAGTTGACCGAGTCGCTCGCAGCGGCGCTCGACGACGGCCGGCCCGACGCGACCGACCGGCCGACGCGGTTGCTTGGCTGCTGGACGGCGGCGCTTGGGCTGCGCGGCGCGTGGTTGGTCCGGCCAAGCGGTCGGCCCGACGGTCGGCGCGAGGTGATCGGTTCGGGCGTGCGGCGGCTGATCGGGCTGCGCGGCGAGACGGCTTGGTCGGCGCTGCACCGTCGATTGAGCGGGAAATCCGAGTCCAGCGGACCCGTTGAGGCGTTCGGGCCGCGATTGGTCTGGATCGCGCTGCCCCAGCCGTCGGCCGCCGCGCTGCTGCTTGACCTCTCGCCCGACGGACCGGCGCCGGAGATCGAGCCGACCGCCACGGCCCGCTGTATGGGTCCGGCCCGACACCTCTCGACCCGGCTGCTCGTCGGCGACGGGATCGCCCGGCCGCTGCCCGATTCGGGGTTCGGCGCGGACGACCGCAGCCGCTACTTGATGGCGCAGCTCAACGCCGGAATCGTCATCTCGCAGGACAACCGCGTCCGCTACGCCAACCCTCGGGCCTTGTCGATCTTCGGCGCCGACGAAACCGAGATCCGCCGCCGCCCGACGACGAGTTGGCTAACGGCGGAATCGCAGGAAACGCTGGCCGCTTGGCGACTGAAACGGTCGCTCGGCGAGATGGTCGCCCACACGCTCGAACTCTATATCGAGCGGACCGACGGGCAGCTTCGCACCATCGAGGTGACGTTCTCGCCGATCATCGAGTCGGGCGAACCGGCGCTGCTGCAACTGATTCTCGACGTGACCGAGCAGCGCCGAACCGAGCTTCGCTACCGGCAACTGTTCGAGGCGAGCGCCGATATGCTGATGACGGTCGATCAGTCAACCGGTCGCGTGCGCGAGGTGAATCGGCAGTTTGAGGCGATCA
>JBBSVG010000493.1:0-3161 GCA_038233775.1 Bacteroidota bacterium
GGCCCGGGCGCCCATGAACGCCGAGTAGTCGTCGGCCAGCGGGTCATCCTGCCGGACGATGAACCGGGCGACGGTGCCCGCCTCGACGATTCGGTGCCCGTCGAGCACGCCGCCGTCGAGCAGCATCTGGATCAGCCGGGCGGCGTCTTCTGCGGTCGAGAACAGCCCGGCGTGGCCGGCGACACCGTTCAACAGCGCGGCGGCCTCGTCGTGGACGGTGCCCTGAACCAGCCGCATACGCCAGTAGGTGTCGCGTTCGGTCGGCGCGGCGAGGGTCGAATCGCGGACGCCGTAGCTCGTGTGCGTCATCCCGAGCGGCGTGAAGACGGCCGACTGCATGTAGCGGTCGAGCGGTTGGCCGGTGAGTTTTTCGATGATCTTGCCGAGCGAAATGATCCCGAGGTCGGAATAGACCGTCTTCGAGCCGGTCGGATATTGCAGCGGCGTCCGGTAGATGTCGGCCAGCACGCTGTCGGCGACGGAAAATGTCTTCCAATAGAGCTTGAACGCGGGCAGACCGGAGCGGTGCAGCAGCAGGTCGCGGATCGTCACGGCGCCTTTGCCCGATTGGCCGAACGCTGGCAGATAGCTCGCCGCCGTCCGGTTGAGGTCGAGCTGACCCGAATCGACCAGCCGCATCGCCGCCGTCGTCGTCGCGACGACTTTGGTCAGCGAGGCCATATCGTAGCGCGTCTCGTTCGTCACGACGGGACTGGCTAAATCGTAGGTGTAGTGGCCGAAGGCGCGGTCATAGACGATGAGGCCGTCTTTGGCGACGAGCAGTTGGCCGCCGGGGAACGCGCTGTCCCGAATCGCCGCCGTCATCAGCGAATCGAGCGAGCTGGTCAGCTTCAGGCTGTTGAAGCCGGCCTCGGCTGGAGCGCCAGTCCGCAGCGAGAGTGGGCGCAGCTCGACGCCGCTGTTCCGCCCAAACGCACCCGGAATCGTCACGGGCAGCCGACCGGTCACCGGTGATTCGCCGACGAGCGCCGCAGCGACCGCCGCTTGCGTATCGTCACCGTCGCCGTAGCCGACGAGGACGGCTGCGAGCGAGTCACCGTGACCGCCGACCAGATACGCCGAGCCGAACGAGACGAGCACCGTCGGCACGCGGCGGGCTCGGGTCCGGCGGAGCAGCGTTGCCAACGTGGCCCGGTTGGCGGCCGACAGACCGGCGCCCGAGCGCGGGTAGGCCGGGACGATGACGACCTCGGCCGAGTCGAGCAGCTTGAGCGCCGAGGCCCGAACCGACTCGGTCGCCGTTGCGGTCACGAACGCGGTTTTAACCGTTGGTAGGCGGCGGGTGAACTCGGCGGCGAACGGGCGACCCAACTCGACGTCCGATCCGTCGATCAGCGCGACCGAAACGACGCGGCGGCGCCGGTCGAGCGGCAGCACGGCGTCGCGGTTGGCGAGCAGCGTGATCGAGCGGACGGCAATCTCTCGGGCCAACGCGGCCGATTCAGTCGAGCCGAGTTCTTTCGGTAACTGGTCCAGCGCGACCCGTTTGGTCCGGTCGAGTCCGAGCCATTGCTTGGCGCCCAGAATCTTTAAGACCGACCGGTCGATCTGCGCCCGAGGAATCTCGCCGCGCTCGACGGCGGCCGTGATCGCATCAATCGCCGCGCTGACTTCCGGCGGCATCAGGACAAGGTCGGTTCCGCTCTTGACCGTCCGCACCGCGCTCTCGGCCGACGAAAAATGCCGGGTCACGCCGCTCATGTTCAGCGCATCGGTGATGACGAGGCCGGAGAACCCAAGCTGCCGCTGCAATAAATCGCGGATGATCGCGGGCGAGATCGAGCCGGGGACGTTTGCTTCCGGTTCGAGCGACGGGATCGACAGGTGCGCGATCATAATCGAGCCGACGCCGGCGCGGATCAGCGTCCGGTACGGCAGCAGCTCGAGCGAATCGAGCCGCTGCCGGGTGAAGCGCAGGATCGGCAGGTCGGCGTGCGAGTCGATGTCGGTGTCGCCGTGGCCGGGGAAGTGCTTGGCGGTCGCGATCACGCCGGCCGATTGCGTCCCACGAGCGAACGCGGCGCCCAAACTGGCGACCAACTGCGGGTCTTCGCCGAACGAGCGGACGCCGATGATCGGGTTCGCCGGGTTGTTGTTCACATCGATGACCGGCGCGTATTGGTGTCGGACGCCGAGCGCCCGCGCCTCGGTCGCAATCGCGGCGCCCATCCGGTACGCCAGCGCCGTGTCGCCGGTCGCGCCGACGGCCATCGCGTTGGGAAACAGCGTCGTCCGTTTGACCCGCATCGCGACGCCGCGCTCCATGTCCTGCCCGACGAGCAGCGGGACGCGGGCGCTGTCCTGCATCGCGTTGGTCAAGATCGCCTGCGCGTACACGTCGCCGGAGAAGAAGATCAACCCGCCGACTTTCTCGGTCACGACCAGCCGACTCAGCTCGCGGTACGTCGGGTCGTCCGCGTTATAAAACTGTCCGACCGCCGGGACGACGATCATCTGCGCCACCCGCTCGCGCAGCGTCATCGACGAGAGCGTCCGCGCCGCCCAGGCCGACGGATGCGCGGCGAGCGTGTCGAAGTTCGGCAGCGGACCGGTGGCGACCGGTGCGTCGTCGGGTTCGGCAACCGTCGCCATCGGCGCGGTGACGACGGAACCGGCGCAACCGGCGAGCAAAAAGGCGGCGAGGAGCGAGGCGAACGGGCGCATGGGCATCAGGCGGAAGCGAGGAATAGCGCGCCCCGAGCGGGGTCGGCGGCGGGGGAGACGAGTCGAGCAGCGGGGACGAGATCGTTCAGGTATCGGGCGAAGGCCGCGCCGTAACTCGCGGCGCCCGTAAGCAGTCCGCCGATCAGCGCGACATCGACTCGGCCGGGGAACTGCGGTTGCAGCGCGACCAGATGCGCGGCCAATTCGCGGGCGCCGGTGTCCAGAATCGCCGACGCAACGGCGTCTCCGGCATCGGCGGCTTGGGTCACGAGCGGCGCGGCTTGGGCCAGATCGAGCCGACCGGCATAAACCTCGGCGATGGCGGCGGTCGGATCGGTGAGCGCAAACCGGGTCAGCACCGCCTCGGTCAGCGCCGTCGCCGGACCCCGGCCGTCGTGGGCACGGGCGACGGCAACAAAGGCGGCCCGACCGAGCGCGTAGCCGGAGCCTTCATCGCCCAAGAACCGGCCCCAGCC
>JBBSVG010000494.1:0-3154 GCA_038233775.1 Bacteroidota bacterium
CGCCGTCGTCGGCCGCCCAGCAGGCTGAACTGGTCTGGACCCGAATCCGCCGCCTGAGCGAGCACCTGATGGCGCTCCGCCGCGAGCGGCGGCAACTGACACAGGCGCTTGGGATCGAGCGGACCGAGACGGCTCGGCTGCGGGCGCAGCTCGAGTCGCAGTCGCGCCGGGTTGGCGAACTGGAGGCCGAGCTGACCGCGCGTCCCGCCGAAGCGACCGGTTGGTCGGCCGATCACAGAAGCCGGTTGGCCGGTCGGCTGGAGGGCGTGCTGACTCGGGTTGAGGGGCAATTGGTGCAACTCGACGTCGGCTGATGTCGGCTGGTGTCCGTCGGGGCGATGGGCCGAGCGCTCGTCGCCCCGCGTTGTTTTCCGGTGGTTCGGTGCGGTTGGAAATCGCCCGTCTCGACCGTATCTTGACAGGGTCGCTCGGGTCCGATTGCGTGGACTCCGGCAACCTGACTGTTCTTCCGATCCGCTCTCGCCATGCGCGTCACCATCTTCGACACCGAGTACCCGATTCGGGCCGATGACGAGGTGCTGGTGTCGCAACTGGCCCGGCAGGTGGACCGCATGATGCGCGACCTGCGTCGGCAGGCGCCGGACCAGCCACCGCTGTCGTTGGCGGTGCTGACGGCGCTGAATCTGGCTGAGACGCTCTACCACGAGCGCCACAGTCACGAGGGTCGGCAGGAGGAATGGGCGGTGGAGTTGTCCAAGATGGCAGGCTATTTGGACTCGGTCCTCGCTGCCGATGAAGCTGCCGCGCCGCTGTCGGTCGGGTTCGATCCCGCCCCGCGACCGGCCTGATTTGATCCTGGTTTCACGCGATTCGCGCGTGCTCTGAACAGATTCTGAACGGAGGGTTGTCCTCCGATCTCCCGGTCTCCCGAACGCCTTTCCCGACTTTCCGTACCGCTCTGCGGTGGTGCTTCTACGTATTAAAGAAGCAACACTTTTTACGTTAGGAGTTGGCTCTCAGCGTTGATTACAGGCCTCACCCCAACGCCCTCGGGCAGCGGGGAACCTGGCACCTCTCGGGGTGCAGCGGTGGGCACTTCGCAAGAAGATCCGCCCGGCGTGGGTTCGGTGGAAGTAAAAGGCGCTTAGGCTGACTCTGATCCTGCTGATATGTCGCTTCTTTGCATATCTGCGGCATCACCAAGCATCGGTACGGAAGCTTTTCCGCCCCTCGGGCGGCCCTGACGACCCACCCGGCGACCGTTGTGTCCTGCCGGGTGGACGGTTCGGGTCTGCCTGCCGACGGCTCTCTCGGCTCGGCTCCTTCGGACGGGCTTTCCCGCCTCAGACCGCCTTCCTGCTCCCCGCGCGCCGCGTTCTCGCGATTCACCTCTTGTTCTGTCCGCGTCCCGATTTTCGCGCCCTCTGCGCGGTCGGTTCAGCGGCAGACGGACACCTGCGAGCGCGACGATGACAAGCTGGATGCAAATCGGACTCGAGCTGGTGCTCGCCCTCGTCGGGGGCGCGGCCCTCGGCTGGTGGCGTGGCACATTGGCCGAACGGACGCGGCTGTTGACCCAGACCGACGGCGAGGTGCTGACCCGCCGCACCCAAGCCGAGGCCGATGCGCAGCGGTTGGGCGAGGAAGCCGAGCGCGACGCGAAAGCACTCAAACGCGAGAAGCTGATTGAGGTCCGCGACGAGTGGTTCGCCAAGAAACAAGCGTTCGAGTCCGAGTCAGCCGAGACGCGGACGCGGCTGACCGAGCGGGAAAAAGCGATCCAGTCGCGGGAAGCGGAGTTGACCGAGCGGAGTGAGGCGCTCAGCCGTCGCGACCGGCAGGTGCAGCGGATCGAGCAGGAAACCGCCGAGCGGAGCCGACAGGCTGACGCCCGGCTGGAGACGCTTCAGCGGCAGGAGGCCGAGGGGCTCGACCGGCTCGAGCGGATCAGCGGCCTGACCGCCGAGCAAGCCCGTCAACAGCTCATCGACGGGATCACCGACGAGGCCACCGCCCAAGCGACGGCGCTGGTCAAGGACATCCGCGACCAGGCCAAGCTGACGGCCAACCGCGAGGCGAAGCGGATCGTCGTCCAAGCGATCCAGCGCACCGCTGTCGATCACTCGGCCGAGAACACGGTCAGCGTGCTGAACATCCAATCGGATGAGATGAAGGGGCGGATCATCGGCCGGGAAGGGCGAAATATCCGCGCCTTCGAGGCCGCGACCGGGATCGACGTGATCGTTGACGACACGCCGGAAGCCGTGATCCTCTCGGGGTTCGACCCGTTCCGCCGCGAGGTGGCCCGCGTCGCCCTCAGCCGACTGATCGCTGACGGCCGCATTCACCCGGCCCGGATCGAAGAAGTCGTCGAGCGGGCGCGGAAGGAATTAGAGGACGAGGTGCTGGCGACGGGCGAGCAGACCGCCGTCGAACTTGGCATCCACGGGCTGCACCCGGAGATCGTCCGGCTGGTTGGTCGAATGAAATACCGCACGTCTTACGGGCAGAACCTCTTAAAGCACTCGATTGAGGTCGCGCTGCTCAGCGGACTGATGGCGGCCGAACTGCGGCTTGACGGCAAAATGGCAAAGCGGGCCGGGTTGCTGCACGACATGGGCAAGGTCGCCGACCGCGAGGTCGAGGGGCCGCACGCGATTCTGGGCTACGAGATCGCCAAGCGCTACAAGGAGCATCCGGTCGTGGCGAACGCCATCGGGGCGCACCACGAGGAGATGGAGATGGAGACGCCCATCGCGGTGCTGATTCAGGCCGCCGATGCGATCTCCGGCGCCCGACCCGGCGCCCGGCGCGAGTCGCTCGACAACTACGTCAAACGGCTCGAGAAGCTCGAAGCCGTCGCCAGTTCGTTCCCCGGCGTGACCAAGACGTATGCGATCCAAGCGGGTCGCGAGGTGCGCGTGCTGGTCGAGCACGACAAGGTCAACGACGGTCGAGCCGAGCAGATGGCGGGCGAGATCGCGACCAAGATCCACGACGAACTCGACTACCCCGGCCAGATCAAAGTCACCGTCATTCGCGAGTACCGGGCCGTCGCCCTGGCCCGCTGACGGGCGAAGTCGGCAACCGGGCGCGTATCTTTGCAGGCGGTTGCGAACCAACAGGAGTAAGGTGTGGCGGCAGTTTCCGACGGACGGGTGAACATCCTCTTCATCGCCGACATCGTCGGGCA
>JBBSVG010000495.1:0-3152 GCA_038233775.1 Bacteroidota bacterium
CAGGTAGCCGGTGATTGAGACATCGAACCCCATCTGCGCGGCCAGTTCCCGAACCATGAAGGCCGTGTCGAGGAACATCCCGCTGCCGGTCCCGCCAGCGATGGAGGCGCAGATGACGACGTTGATCTTGCCCCACTCGACGTGGACATCCTTCAACCGAGGATCGGTGTCCATCCTCGCCTTGGCCGATGCGTTGAGCACGTCGCTCATCATGGTCAGCACCTGTGCCCGGAGGTCGGGGTAGATGTGGAAGAACTGCAACCGGCCGAATTGCCGAATCTGCCCAGCGCCAGCGTCAACTGCGCCAAGCTTGCCGTACAACTCGGGGTCGAGCCACGGCGTCAGGTGCTGCTGCTCCATCCCGTTGTTGAAGAACGTGACGAACGTGTGGCCGGGGATGGACGCGTCGCGCCGCTCCTCGGGACGAAAGTTGGCCGCCCGGTACGGTGAGTTGTTGATGTCGGTCACACCACCGCCGTCGCCTGGCGAGAGATCGGCGTCGATCCACAGGTAGCGCATGATCGGGAAGCCCGGCTCGCCGTCGAACGCATCAACGAACCGCTTGCGCAGCCGGAGCAGCGTCGCCTTGCCCGAGCCGCCGAGGCCGATCAGCACGGTCGGTCGCATCGATCCGGCTGGGGGCGTGAGTCCCTCCCAGACCTTCTCACTCGTCATCTCGCCGTCGCCAGCCTTGCTAAATTCAGCAGCCATGATCGTCTCTCTGGGGTTTGGTTCGTGGGGAGGGTTTGGGACTCAGGCAGCCGCGTTTTTGCGCGACATCAACAGCAGCGCCGCGACGACGATCACGCCCAGCCCACCGGCAATGAGCATCGCCCCGGCGCCGAAGAAGCCCAAGTAGAGGCCGAAGACGAACAGCAGCGAGAGGACGGCCCAGCCGGTCAGACCAGCCCAGAGTTGGGCGCGGAGCACGGACGGATGGCCCAATCGCTCCAATCGGTTCCGCACCATCGCCCGGTAGGCCAGCGCGGTCCCGCCAGCGCCGAGCAGGATCAAGAGCGCCAGCGACAGATAGTGAATCACCCTTGGCCGCTTGCCCGGATCGGGATTGATAATCACGAAGGTCGGCCCGCTTTGCTGGGCGGGGGCGAGCGAATCCGTCGCCCGCGCCCCGGTTGGGGCCAAAGCGGCGCTGTCGGCAGTGGGACTGGCGGTTGCGGCGGGCCGTTCAGAACTGAACGGATCCTGTAGGTTGTCGCTGGCGGTCTGCGCCCGTGCGGTCGGGACAAGCAGAAGCGCGAGCAGCAGGACGGCGCCGAGGCGGGCGAGAAAACGGGACATCGGGGGCACCTTCGGGTTGGTGAGAATGGGGAGCGGGGATCAAGCGTAGGGATTGGACGGGTCGGTGAACCCGTCGGCGGCGCGGCCGAGCAGGGCTTTGATGCGGACCACATCGGTGTGGTTGATCGCATCGTGCGCTTTCAGGTCGATCAGCGCCGAGAGGAAATCATCGGTCGAGGCCGTGACGGGTCGCTCGGCCAGTTCCGTGATGAGCGCACTTTTGCGCGACTGAAACTCGCCGGGTTCGAGCAATCCGGTGGTCAGCAGCCGGTGCATCTTGCCCAACCGCTCGACGAACTCCGCCGGGCCGAGCGCTTTCGGTCCCGTCGGAAGCGGAGGCGCTGACCGAACGGGGGCCGGTGCGGGCGCGTAAACCGTCGGCGCAGCGGCATAAACAGGCGGCGCGGGCGCTTGCTGTCCCGTCTGTTCGTTCGCCTCCCGAGCAGCGGTGGCAGCACCCGCAATGCAGATGACGTGCAGGATCAGCCCCGGCACGACGAAGATGGCGTAGCCGATGAAGGTGAAGATCAACCAGCCGATGCCCGCGCCCACCTTCCCGGCGTACATCTGCCCGGCGCCGGGGATGAAGAACGAGAGCAACCCGGCAACAAAGGGTTCCTTGCGGGTGACAACCGGGGCGTAAGGCATGGGCGAAGCTCCAGAAGAAAGACGGTGGGATTACTGTCGGTGAATCGTGACGATCAGCGGGTCGGTCAGCCGGTCGCGGGAGTCGAGCCGGACGGTGCGCTGTCCGCCGGACATGCGGAGGTCCGGGGCGCCGTCGAGGGTCGCGCCATCGAGGCCGACGAGCCGGATGCCGTCGCCCCAGCCGTCGCGGACCGCCTCGGCCATCGGCACGCCGGACCACGGAATCGGTTGCCGCCGACCGGGGGCGAACTGGAACGTGCGAATGCTCGACCCGTGGCTGATCCGGTAACTCGGTCCCCGGTGGAGTTTATAGAAAAAGAACCCCGCCGCCGCCAGCAACGCGAGCACGCCGAGCACCACCAACCACGGCCACAACGGGTACTCGACCGGCACCACGATGGGCACCGACGCGGTCGTGATCGTGACCGTATCGCCGCTCATCCGCTGCACCAGCCCGCCCAACCGATGGACCCGACGCTGAACCGAAGGCGACGGATTGGTGAAGATCTCGTCACCGACTGCGTAGCGGTTCAACAGTTCGGGCGTGAGTTGAAAGTTGCCCCGAGGCACCCGAGCGGTGAAACTCGCTTTCAGGCCAATCAGACCGGCCGAATCCCACAGCGCCGACCAGAAGCTCTTGCCCGGCAACGCGGGCGGCGCGAGGGCGATCTCGACCAGAAACGTCTCGCTCGTGCCGCTCGCGTCGAGCTTCAACCGGTCGGGCGTCACCTTCACGACGCCGGGCGACACGGTAAAATTGTGCGACACGGCGCCGACGGGCAGTTCCACCCGAAGCGGCGCCGCTGGCGTGATGCTGACGTGCGGCAACTGGCTCTCGAAGCGGATCGGGAAGCTGAGCCGGATCGGCTCGCCCCACGGCAGGGCACGCGGCACCACCAAGCGGCGATTCGGGCCAGCGACGACGTTGGTGGTCCGCTGGGTTCCGTCGGCCGAGCGGAGCGTCATCGGCTGGCTGGGGAACGGGGCAAAATGGATCGTCCCGTCGCCGAGCGGTTTGGTCAGCAGCCGCTCGCCGCCGCCTTTGAACCGACGGCGGAACCGCGCAGCCAACGTCGCCGTGATCCGCTCGAACGACGCTTCGGCAGCCGGATTCCGCAGCAGCGCGTACACGACCAAGCCCCGGTCGCCGACGTATCGCGGCGAAAGCACGTTCGCGCCTTTGGCGTAGAGCTTCCCGTCGAACG
>JBBSVG010000496.1:0-3150 GCA_038233775.1 Bacteroidota bacterium
ATGAACACGCCCCGGTCGGCCCAAACCTCGCCCATCCGAACCCGGTCGCCGAGCAGCGCCCCGCCGGTGAACGGGCTGGTCGGATCGACGGCCAGCACGCCGACCGTCTTGCCCTCGGCGCGATACGCCTTGATCAGTTGGGTCGTGAGCGTGCTTTTGCCCGCGCCGGGCGGACCCGTCAGGCCGAGTCGGTGCGCGGCAAGCGTTCGGTCGTGCAGCGCCGTCAGCAGCGTCTCGGCGTCGGGATGGTCGTTCTCGACGAGCGAGAGGGCGCGGGCGACGAGTCGGCGCTCACCGGCGCGGACGCCGTCGATCAGTCGGGATAAATCGGTCATGGAGCGAGCAGTCCGGGCAAAATCGTGGGGTCGAGCACCGTTTTGTGGCCGCGCAGCGAGATGATCGCCCGACGGAGCCGGGTTTTCTGTCGGAGGAACCCGAGCATTTCCTCGCTCTCGCCCGCGCCGCGATCCTGAAAGTTTTTGATGATGGCAACGACCTTCGATTCCTCGGCTTCGAGCCGCCGCACTTGCAGATCGCGGACGGCGCTGATGACCAGATCGCCCCGGTCGGGCACCTCCATCACGCCGCCCATTTTGCGCCACGCGTCGCTGACCGAGCGCTCATCGGCCTGCATGGTCGGGTCGGCGAGCAGCTTTCGGGCGACCGATTGGGTGCCGCGATCCTCGATCTGATCGACCAGCGCGGGCGTCACGTCGCGCCCCTCGTCGAAGAACACGCGGTAGATGAGTTCGGCGACCGAGCGCAGATGTCGATGGGTGAAATCGTCGAGCGTGAGGTGCGTAAACACAAAATCGATGACCGATTCGGTCGCGTCGGCCGTCCCGTCGAGCATCAGTTTGATCAGATGTTGCTCGGCCGTCGGCAGCGTTTCGTCGATCCGCTCGGTCGGATGGTCGGCCCACGGCGGCGGCTCGTTGGAGCGCGGTGCCGGTTCGTCGCCGAGATCGGGCGGCGCCGACGGGCGGCTCTCCCCCGCTGCCGAACCTGCATCCGTCGCGTTGTTTTCTTGTGCAATAACGGGGCGCTTAATCGACGGGCGGGCAGCTTGTTGGGCGTGACGGGCGAGGGCGCGCTCCAGTTCGCGGTCGATCAGCGATTGGCTGAGTTCGAGCTTGCGCGCGATGTCTCGGGCGTAGAACTCGCGCTTGACCGGGTCGGGCATCAGCGCGACCGTGTCGATGACCGAGCGGGTCGCGTCGGCCTGATCCTCTGGCGTGTCGAGCTTGCCCTGCGCCTTGAAAAAATCGAGTTTGAAGTCGATGAACGACAGCGACGACTTGGCCCGGCGCTCGGCGAATCCGTCGGCGCCGACCGAGCGGACGAACGAGTCGGGGTCTTCCCCCTCGGGCAGCGTCAGGATCTGCACCTCGAGTCCGGCCTCGACGACGAGTTCAAGCCCGCGCAAGGTCGCCTTCGATCCGGCCGAGTCGCCGTCATAGACCAGCACGACGCCTTTCGCGTAACGACCGACCAGCCGAATCTGCTGCTCGGTCAGCGCCGTGCCGCTGGAGGCAACGACGTTGGTCACGCCCGCCTGATGCAGCGAGATCACGTCGGTATAGCCTTCAACGAGCAGCACTTCGGCGGCGCCGCGAATCGATTCTTTGCCGTGCGACAGGCCGTAGAGCACGTCGGATTTGTGGTACACCGACGACTCGGGCGAGTTGATGTATTTCGCCGTCTTCTTGTCGTCGGTCAGAATCCGGCCGCCGAAGCCGATCACGCGACCGGCCGGGCTGAAGATCGGGAACATCGCTCGGCCGCGAAACCGGTCGTACGGCTCGCGTCGCCGACTGCCGTCGTCGGGCGTCTTCAGCAGACCCAACTCGACGAGCGCGATCTCGGGAATGTGCTGCTCGCGACCGAATCGGGCCAGCGCATCGAACGAATCGGGCGCGTAGCCGAGTCCGAATCGCTTGATCGTCTCGGTCCTGATCCCGCGCTTATCAAAATAATCGAGCGCGACCCGACCTTCCGGCGTGCGGAGTTGATCGTAAAAAAACCGAGCAACGAGCTTGTTGACGGTCAAAAGCTGCTCAATCTGCTTCTGACGGGGATCGGTCGCCTCGTCCTCCTCCGGCAGCGAGATCCCGGCCCGTTTGGCGAGCAACCGAATCGCTTCGGGGAAGCCGAGTTTCTGCTGCTCCATCAAGAACGTGATCGCCGTTCCGCTCGCACCGCAGCCGAAGCATTTGTAGGATTGGCGCTCCGGCGAGACGTTGAAACTCGGCGTCTTTTCGGCGTGGAACGGGCAACAGGCGAGGTAATTCTTGCCGCGCTTCTTCAAACCGGGCACGAGGCCGCCGATCAGCTCCACGATATCGGTGGCCTGACGAATCTCCTCGATCTTGTCTTCCGGAATACGCACGGCGGCGGCGGTTAGCGGTGAGGCACAGCCTGTTCGGGCACGATCTCGTCACCGGCGATGCGCTGGAGCAACCGCTTCGCCTCGCCGACGAGATACAGCGATCCGGTCACACAAACCAGCCCGTCGGCACCGGCCAACTCGCGGGCCAGTTGCAGCGCGTCCGACAGTTCGCGGGCGATGGGCGGACGGAATCCGGCGACTTGTTCAATGACTTCGGCCAGTTCGGCCGGCTCGGCGGCTCGGGGCGAGTCGGCGCGGGTGACGACGACGCGGCCCGGCGCCAGATTCAGCGCGGCGACGGTTTCCGCCATCTGCTTGCCGCTGCTCATCGCCAGCACGAACACCGGTTGCGGCTGATCGGGCATCGTTTCCGAGAGCGCTTCGACCAACCGCACGGCCGAGGCGCCGTTGTGTGCCCCGTCGAGCAACACGGCTGGGCGACCGGGCAGCCGCTCCATCCGGCCCGGCCAGCGGACGGCGGCCAGCCCGGCGCGGATCTCATCGTCGGCCAGATCGGGCCGTGCGACGAGCGCGGCGGCGACGGCGAGGGCGGCGTTTTCGCCCTGAAACCGCCCGGCCAGCGGCACGCACAGAGCGGTCAACGTGCGACCCAATCCGGCGAAATCGAACCGCGTTTGGTCGGACTCGACGGCCGTGATCGTCGCGGAAAAGTCGCGCCCGGCGACGATGGGCCGCGCCCCGATCCGCTCGGCCTCGGCCAGCAACACGCGCCGCGCGTCGTCGGGCTGCTCGGCGATGAC
>JBBSVG010000497.1:0-3141 GCA_038233775.1 Bacteroidota bacterium
ACTGAAAACCCACTGCAAGCTGTGCCTGATCGTCCGGCGCGAGGGCGACGGGATTCAGCGCTACGTTCACTTGGGCACCGGCAACTACAACCCGGCCACGGCGGCCGTTTACACCGATCTCGGCCTGTTCACCGCCGATCCCGACTTCGGCGCCGACGCGAGCGAGCTGTTCAACTTCCTGACGGGCTACTCGCAGCAGCGGGCGTGGCGCAAGTTGGTCGTCAGTCCGGTCAACCTGCGCTCGTGGTCGCTGCGGATGATCGAGCGGGAGATTCGCTCGCATCGACCCGATTGCCCCGGCCGGATCGTCGTCAAGATGAACGCGCTGGTCGATGCCGAGATCATCCGCTCGCTCTACCGGGCCAGCCAAGCGGGCGTCCAAGTGTCACTGATCATTCGCGGCATCTGCGGACTGCGGCCCGGCGTCCCCGGCGTGAGCGACAACATCGAGGTAATCTCCATCGTCGGCCGCTTTCTCGAGCACTCGCGCATCCTCTATTTCCGCAACGGCGGCGACGAGGAGGTCTATTTGGGCTCGGCCGACTGGATGCCGCGCAACCTCGACCGTCGGGTGGAAGCGATCTTCCCGGTCGAACAGGAGCGGCTCAAGCGGCGGCTGATCGACGAGATCTTGCCGATCATGCTGAACGACAACCAGCAGGCCCGCGTGCTGCAACCCGACGGCGCTTACCTCCGGCTGCAACCGGGCAAGGGCGAGAAGCGGATCAACTCGCAGCAGATGTTCATGGCGCTCTCGCGGCGGCGGCAGCAGCAGGTCGAGAAGCAGCCGCTCGGCTGGCACCCGGTCGAGCCCGACGCCCCAACCCTGCCCGAACCGTCGCTCGCCCCGACCGAGGAACCCGACATCACCCTCGACCTCCCAACGCCCGACGAAACCGCCCACCCCGAACCCGCCACCGCTTGAATGCGGACGGGTTCAGCGGTTGACGGCTGCCCGACGCGCAGAGGAACCGCCATCGACCGTCCAGTGCGCTTCACCCCCGGCGTGCGGCTTCGATGGTCGCGATGTCGATCTTGCCCATGTCCATCATCGCGTTGAATGCACGCTTGGCCGCAGCGCGGTCGGGATCGGTGATCGCTTCGATCAGGGCCACCGGCGTGATCTGCCACGAGAGACCCCATCGGTCTTTGCACCAGCCGCACGCGCTCGCTTCGCCGCCGTTGGTCACGATGGCGTCCCAATAGAGATCAGTTTCCGCTTGGTCGGCGGTTGTGACCTGAAAGGAGAACGCTTCGCTGTGCTTGCACGCGGGACCGCCGTTGAGCCCGAGACAGCGAACGCCCATGACGGTGAACTCAACCGTCAGCGCATCCCCCTGCTTCCCCGAGGGATAATCGCCCGGCGCCCGGTGCACCGCATCGACCGACGAATCGGGAAACGTTTCGGCGTAGAACCGCGCCGCTGCTTCAGCATCGCCGTCGTACCAGAGACAGACGGTGTTTTTGGCTTGCGTCATCGTGCGAACCCCTGATGTGTAATTGAATCAACGACGCTCAAACGCGGTGTCTCGCCCGGTTCCGACGCGGCTCGTCTGCCTTGCCGGCCTCCTACCAGAAGTCGCAATCCTGCCGGATGACGGAGACCGTCGTCGATGCCGAGCCGTCGTACCCATTCACCTGACTCGACGATTTCCTGCATGGTCGATCAGGCGGCAATACGTTGTAACGCCTGAATTAAGCCGCGCCGAGAATCGGCATCGGCTTGAATGAATTGTCAGGTTGCACGCTTGCAATCGCGGTTAGGAACGCTGCGATCTGCTGCCAGTTATCCCGATAGAATTCAAGGTCATTAATGTGTCGAAAGTGAACCTTGCCCCAGGCGCCAGGCTGATGTAGAGATTGGATGACGGCAACGGGGAATACGAAGAACTCAGGTGGAAGAACGTTGCCTCCGCCAGTCTTATTGCCTCGATTGAGGCGCACGACAACGACAAAGTCACATGCGAAGTTGTTGATAAGAAATCCGGGGGCTCCTGTACGCCAACGGCTCTTTACTTGGACTCGCGCGGAGCTGTTTGTGTCTGGATTTGTAGCTACGAGATCGTAGCCCGGCATATTTGTGTAAGTCTTATAACTTGGAATGCGTTGGAGCAACAGCTGCCCGAGTGCCAAGAACTCAGCGCCTTCCGATTCCAGCTTCGTGTCCAATCGCGACATAAATGTCCTTTGCAACTTAACTCGTATTAGAATGCGAGACCGCAGTATAACACGCAGATGGGCATACGTGCAAACCGCAATTGAATCAACCTTAAAACCATTATAATTTGGAGATTGACCGCCGCACATCTCATACCTCGCCTGCGCGGCCTGACACGATTTCCCCCGGTTGATGAGCCACCGAGCCTCACACGTCGGGCCACAGCAGGGAACCGCGCAACCGTCGGCCGGTGACAAGCACACGATAGCCGATTGATTTCGGCGGACCCGTTGCCTACCTTGATCCAGTTGGCAAATCGTCCGGCCGGACCAGCAAGCAGGAACGCTCCTATGGATCTCACCCTCGACCGCTTTGGCCGCGTCGTCATCCCCAAGCGGGTGCGCGACCGGCTCGGGCTGCATCCCGGCAGTCGGCTCCGCCTCGACGTGGACGACCGCGCTGGGCACCGTCGGGTTCAGCTTGAGGTCGTCGGCTCGGCGGACGATTTAGCGCCGAGCGCCGATCAAATCCCGCTTGAACGGATCGGCAGCGTCCTCGTCTTCACCGGCCGCTGGCACCCTGACGCGCCCACGGACACATTGGACCGCAATCCGCTGCTGCTCGCACTTGACGATGACCGGCTCCGCCACCTGATCGGCGGCTCGCTCTACGACTGACCGGCTCCAATCATGCGCGTGCTGTTCGATACGTCGGTGTTCGTTCAGACGCTCGTTTATCATACTGGCCCGTTACTATAAATTCAGGGCGGAGTTGAATTGAGAAAGACCGTGCAAGCAGAGCTAAAAGACCTTGATTCCCCCGATATAGACCTTGAGGCTTTCTGGCCGGAAGACCCAGAGAGCTTCAGCTTTCTGCTTGTGGCGATGATTGGCCCTAAAGGCGAACAAGGCTCAGACTATTTCAGCTTGCTAATCTGTACTCCAAAATGGCTGCTTGAAAACCGATCAGACAGGGAGATGATG
>JBBSVG010000498.1:0-3128 GCA_038233775.1 Bacteroidota bacterium
CGCCTCGACATCGGCCAAATGATGAAACAGCTCGAGCGTTCGGGTTGGCCGGTGCTCGTCGTCGAGGTGGCGCACGTCGTAGAGCCGGAGCCCGTCGCCGCGACGGCGAATCGTCACCAGCAGCGCGCCGTCGGCTGCACGAACGCCGTCGTCGCGCAGCCGACGGTTGAGCAGCCTCGCCTCGGTCGGCGTCAGCGACGGACTATAACCTTCCAGCTCCATCAACCGCCGTCGCGCATCAGGGTCGCTGACGATCCGGGTCCAATACTGCCAGTCGAACAGAAACGCCGCGTCGGTCGTCTTTAAGACCGCGTCGGCCGCATCCGACCACGGCACATCAGCCGATTCCTCGCCGACCAGACACAGGCCACGGTCCGTTGGTTCGAGCCGCAGGCCGGGCAGTTCGACCGGTCGGCCGCCGTCTCGCAGCGCCGCGACCAACCGCTCGGCGATGCGCCGGGCTTTGGTCCGCTGCGCCTCGACGGCAGTCGCGAACACGTCGCCGTCGAACGGCTGCGGTCGGCTCATCCGCGCAACGTGTCGTAGAGTTCGATCCCAACCGCCGTCTGCAAGAACAGATCGGCGCTGATCGGCTCGGTCTGCGACCGGTAATCGGCTTCGAGCTGGAGCTGAACCCGCTCGACTTGCTCGGCCGGCAGCGTCGCGTCGAGCGCCATCAGGAAATCGCGGTTCGGCACGCCGACCAGAATCGCTTCTGTCTCGAGCCGGGCCGACATCTCGGCAAAGAACCCCGGCAGCAGCATCCGCGAGGCGTCGAACCCGTCACCGACGCCGTGGACGACGACCGGCTGGCCGCGCTGCGCGTCGAGCACCGGCTCGCTGAGCGGGTGGTCGCGCTGTAGATTCTCCAGCGCGAGCGCGTGGATATCCGCATCGGTCACGCCCCACGCGTCGCGGTGCCGCTCGGTCACGGCCGTCATCCGGTCCGGCCCATCGATGACATAATGGGCAACGAGTACATCGACGACCGGGAACATGACCAGCGGCACCGGCGCGGCCAGCGTCCAGCCGCGCGCCCGAATCAGCGGGTAGAGCGACGGCGACGGGAACGGCAGGTCGCCGGGCCGCGTGACTTCCCAGTCGAAATCGGCCAACCGCTCGTCCAAATACTTCGAGATGACCTGCGCCGCAAGGCCCGGCGTCGCCTCGCAGGCTGTGTAGAGCGGACCGAGATCGATCACTGCGCGGTTGCCGTGCAGCGTCGCCTCGATCATCATCGCCGACTCGGCCGTGATCTGCACGGCGGCGTTGCGCCCCCGCAGGTTGGCCTTGACTCGGGCCTTGAACTGCGGTTCGGTCAGCGTTCTGGGCTGGGCCATAGCGAAGGGAAAATCGATAAGCGTCCCGGCCGACGGGGGATCATCGGCCGGGATCGAGCCGGAGCGGTGTCAGACGTCGAGGTTGCGGACGTACTTCGAGTTCGCCTCGATGAACGCCCGGCGCGGCTCGACCTGCTCGCCCATCAGCGTCGAGAACAGATGGTCGGCCCCGGCGGCGCTATCGACCGTCACGAGTTGCAGCGAGCGGACCTCGGGGTCCATCGTCGTGGTCCACAACTGCTCGGGGTTCATCTCGCCCAACCCTTTGTAGCGCTGGATGTTGGTCCCATCCGAGCCGCCGAACCGGGCCACGATCTCGTCGCGCTCGGCCTCGTCGTAGGCGTACTGTTCTTGCTTGCCCCGCTTGACCTTGTAGAGCGGCGGCTGGGCGATATAGACGTGGCCCATCTCGATCAGCGCCTTCATCTGCCGGTAGAAGAACGTCAGGATCAGCGTGCGGATGTGGGCGCCGTCCACGTCGGCATCGGTCATGATGATGACCTTGCCGTAGCGCAGCTTCGTCTCGTCGAACTCGCTCATCCCAAAGCCGACGCCGAGCGCCGTGATCATCGCCTTGATCTCCTCGTTGTCGAGCATCCGCTCCGGCCGGGCGCGCTCGACGTTGAGAATCTTGCCCCGCAGCGGCAAAATCGCCTGAAAGCGGCGGTCGCGGCCCTGCTTGGCGGTCCCGCCGGCCGAATCGCCCTCGACCAGATAGATCTCGCACTGCTCCGGGTCGGTCATCGAGCAATCGGCCAGCTTGCCGGGTAAAGTCGAGAAGCTCATCACGCTCTTGCGGATGTGCTCACGGGCCTTGCGGGCCGCCTCGCGGGCCTGCGCGGCACGGACCACCTTGTCCACCACGGCGCGGGCGACGGCCGGGTTCAGTTCGAGATATTCAGCCAGCTTCTCGTTGACGATGGTCTGGACGACCGACTGCGTTTCCGAGTTGCCGAGCTTCGTCTTGGTCTGCCCCTCGAACTGCGGCTCGGGCACTTTGACCGAGATGATCGCCGTCAGCCCCTCGCGGTAGTCGTCGCCAGTGATCGAGATCTTGACGTTCTTCAGCAGGTTGTTCTTCTCCGAGTACGCGTTCAGCGTCCGGGTCAAAGCCTGCTTGAAGCCGGTCAGGTGCGTGCCGCCCTCAATCGTATTGATGTTATTCACATACGAGGCGATGTTCTCGGTGTAGCCGTCGTTGTACTGGAACGCGATCTCGACCACCGTCCCGTCGCGCTCGCCCTCGATATAGACCGTTTCGGGGTGCAACGGGTTTCGGTTCGAGTCCAGATAGCCGACGAACTCCTTGATCCCGCCCTCGAAGTGGAACGACTCGCGAACGCTGTCCTGCCCTTCGCGCAGGTCGGCGATGTCGATGCGGATGTTCCGGTTGAGGTACGCCAGTTCGCGCATCCGCTCGGCCAGCGTCTCGAAGCGAAAGGTGCGCTCTTTGAAAATCTCCTCGTCGGGCATGAACGTGACGGTCGTCCCGGTCACGCTGCTCTCGCCGATCACCTCGACCGGCCCCTGCGGGTCGCCGCGACGGTAGTGCTGGACGAAGACCTTCCCCTCACGCTCGACCCGCGCCTCTAAGTGCTCGCTCAGCGCGTTGACGCACGAGACGCCGACGCCGTGCAGTCCGCCCGAAACCTTGTAGGTGTCCTTGTCGAACTTGCCGCCGGCGTGCAGCACCGTCATCACGACTTCGAGCGCCGACGTGCCCTGCGCCGGGATGATGTCGGTCGGGATGCCGCGCCCGTTGTCCTTGACGGTGATCGAGCCGTTGGC
>JBBSVG010000499.1:0-3118 GCA_038233775.1 Bacteroidota bacterium
CCGCGTCATCGAGAACCGGCAGAACACCGACGACCGACAGAGCCTGATCGTCTATCACACAGCGAAAGATTACCCGACCGTCGCCCAGTCCTACGTCGCCATCTGCGACCGGGGCGTGATCAAGGCGTGGCACTACCATCTGGAGCAGACCGACCTCTGGTTCGTCCCGTACGGCAAGATCAAGGTCGGCCTGTATGACGCTCGCGAGGGATCAGCGACCTTTGGACAGGTCAACGAGGTCGTCATGGGCGACGGCCGCCCGGTCACGCTGATCATCCCGCCCGGCGTCTATCACGGCTACGTCACGTTGACCGACCGGTCGATTCTGATCAACACGACCAACAAGGGCTACAACCCGAACGACGAGTACCGCATCCAGTTCGACGACGCCCGCATCCCGATGAACTGGTCGGTAGAGAACCGCTAACGCCCTTTTTCGCTGTCCACGGCGCGCGTCGTGGACCGCGCTTTGTTCCGCGACCCGCTTATGATCTCGACTGAAACTGCCGCGCCGTTTGCCTCCGCGCCGCCGGAGGTCCGGCTGGTCAAGGCGTTCGAGACGCCGTTTCAGAACGCGATTGCGACGGCCCGGACCTGTTACTCGGGCAAAGGCATCGTCTCGGACGAGCAGATCGACATCGCGCCCGAGATTGCCCCCGGCGCCGCCGACGGCCGGGATGCCGAGATCGCGCTCAGCATCTACGGCGCCGGGCACCACACGACGCTCCAGCACGCGCACTTCCAGTTCGCCCTCTCGAACGTCAGCCGACAGGTGCTGTGGAGCTTTTTCCACGCCCACCCGTTCTACAACTCCGAGCAGGTCTCGCAGCGCTATGTCACGGTTCGGCCCGACGCCGTGGCGGTCCCGCAGTTGCCCGAACCGGCCTTGTCGATCTATCGCGGCTTGGTCGCCCGACAGATGGCGGCGTATGAACGGCTGACCGCGCTGCTCACGCCCGAGGCCACGGCGCAGTATTTCGCCCGCTTCCCGGCGCGACGCAAACCGGCCGAGCGCGACGAAGCAAAGGCGCGAGCGGTCCGGCGCGAGGTGAAGAAGAAGACGCAGGAGGTGGCCCGCTACGTCCTGCCGGTCGCCACCCACGCGCACCTGTACCACACGGTCAGCGGCCTGACGCTGCTCCGCTACTGGCGCGCCTGCCGCCAACCCGACGCGCCGACGGAGACGAAGGCCATCGTCGGGGCGATGATCGACGAACTGCTCCGGCTCGATCCGCGCTACCGACTCGTGCTCGAATCACCACTGGAACCGGATCGGCTGCCCGAAACGTCGGCTGCAACCGTTGACGTCACCCGTGCCCGGCGGTTCGTCGATGCGTTCGACCGGGGCTTGGACGGGCACACGTCGGTGCTTGTCGATTGGTCGGCCAGAGGCGAGCAGACGGTCGCCAGCGCGGTCCGCGAAGTGCTCGGGCTGAGTCGAGACGAACTAAGCGACGGGGATGCCATCGCTCGCGTGCTCGATCCGCGACAGAACCGGCTGCTCGGCGAGTCGCTCCGACTCGGGACGCACTCCAAGCTGATGCGGGCGCTGATGCACGCCCACCTGACATTCCGCAAGAAGCTGTCGCACACCGCCGACTCGCAGGACCAGCGCCACCGAATGACACCCGGCTCACGTCCCGTACTGGCCGCGCACTACACCGGCGCGCCGGATGCCGTGACACCGACGCTGATTCGCGCCGCCGGGGGCGAATCAGCCGAGTTGTACGAACGGACGATGGTCGAGACGTGGGCCGATCTGAACCGACTGCTCGATGCCGATGTTGAACCCGAGTGGGCGCTCTACGGGTTGCCGAACGCGGTTGCGGTTCGCTTCACCGAGTCGGGCGATTTCCTCGCGCTGCACCACAAGCACGCGATGCGGCTGTGCCTGAACGCGCAGGAGGAGATCTGGCGCGCCTCGCTCGACGAAGCGATGGCTGTTCGGCAGCAGATGCCGCACCTTGGCGCCTGGCTTTTGCCGCCGTGCACACCGAGAGCGTTGGGCGGGACGCACCCGATCTGCCCCGAGGGCGAGCGCTTCTGCGGCCTCCCTGTCTGGCGGCTGGACTTGGCTCAACTCGACCGTGTGATATGACCTCGGTGACGGGGCGCACTCGGCCGGGTTTGCTTCTGCAAACGCTTGACTTAGGAGAAGAATCAGGTTAAGTTTGTCCCGAGAAAACCAACCGGCACACTTGACCGTTTCTAAGGCGATATCGGAACGACTCGGCCATCGGTTCCGTTTGGCGATCACGAATCTGTCCGCGCGGACTTGCATCTGCTCGGGAAACGGTTTACCTTTACTTCGTGACCTCTTTCTCTGGCGGTCCGACTCTTCCTCTTCGCCTTGTGATCTGAACTTCCAAATCGACTTTCCCCCACCATCTACACTCGCAGGAGGCCGTCCAATGCTTTTTGATCTCATCCCTTCAACCGGGACACGCAACCGATTCGGGCTGCTCGGCGCAGCCCTGCTGGCAGGAGCATCGCTCGTTCCCGCTCAGGCCCAGGCCCAGTCGAACATCACCTCTCTGCTGTTGCAGGGCGGTTACTACAATGTCGGCACCCAGACGTTCAGTACCGCTGGTGCCGGTGAGCAGTGGGACACCGAGCCGAACGTCATCTTCGCGATGGGCGTCTCGCTCGTCGGCAACCCGGCCACGCAGCCGTTGCTGAACACCGGCGATACGCGGGTTAACATCTCGAACAACAACTCCTACTATCTCTATGAGAGTCGGGGTGGGCTGGTCATCGGGACGGATCTGCAGCTCAGCGTGACCTATGGGCCGCCGACGAGCGCGACCTATACCAACGTCTACCGCATGCCGGCGCCGCCGCTCACCAACTCCGATCCGGGCGTCAACCCGTCGAACCAGAACCCTGGCCCGGCGACGACGTACACACGGCTGGGTGGTAACGCGCCGGTCGGTTTTCGGCCGACGTTCGGCTGGACGGGGTTCGCGCCGATCCAGCGAGTGGGTCCGGGTCTGGCGCCGAGCGGCAACTTCGACTATGTATTTCAGTTGACCTCAACGGCTCCGGTGGTGGACAATGGGCTGCCGGTCGAGATGCGCAGCTTCAGTGGCTCGCCGAGCACCGATGCGGTCACGCTCAA
>JBBSVG010000500.1:0-3115 GCA_038233775.1 Bacteroidota bacterium
CACCTCGTCGAAGATCAACACGGCGCCGTGCTCGGTGCAGACATCGCGCAAGCCTTGAAGAAATCCCGGTAACGGCTTAACCAGTCCCATGTTGCCGACAATCGGCTCGACAATCACCGCAGCGATTTGATCGAGGTTGGCGGCGAACAGCGAGCGGACGCTGTCGAGATCGTTGTAGCGGGCGATCAGCGTGTCCTGTGCCGTCCCAGCCGTCACGCCGGGACTCGACGGCTGGCCGAGCGTGAGGGCGCCCGACCCGGCGGCGATCAAGAACGAGTCGCCGTGACCGTGGTAGCAGCCGTCAAAAGCAATCAGCTTGTCGCGGCCGGTGAAGCCTCGGGCGACCCGAACGGCGCTCATCGTCGCTTCGGTGCCGGAGTTGACCATCCGAACGAGATCCATCGATGGGACGAGGCCGCGAATCCGCTCGGCCATCGTGATCTCCGCTTCGGTCGGCGCACCGTACGACGTGCCGCGCTCGGCCGCCGCTTGGATCGCCGCAATGACCTTCGGGTGCGCGTGCCCGGCGATCATCGGTCCCCACGAGCCGACGTAATCGATGTACGTGTGCCCGTCCACGTCGGTCAGCGTCGCGCCGCTGGCCGAGCGGATGAACAACGGCGTCCCACCAACGCCGCGAAACGCCCGCACCGGCGAGTTGACGCCGCCGGGAATGCTCTCGCTGGCCCGAGCGAACAGGGCAGCGCTGGTCGAAGTGTCTCGTGCGGCGGTCGATTGCGACATCGGAAAATCGGTCAGCGTGAGAGAAAAACAGCCCTTCATACGGTCGACAAAAGCGTCTTGTCAGACAGCGTGCGGCGAGCGGCCGAATTGAAAGACCTCGAAGTGACGATAACACAGTGTCCAGTCATCGTCGGGCGCCCAGATCGTGACATCGTCGGAGGACGAATAACAGAAGGCATCCCAATGCGCGACGAAAATCGCCCACGTCGTCATCGCTGCCGTCCGTGCATCCCAACTCAGGAACACCGATGCGGCGGGGTCGATCCCGAAGCCGCCGAGACGCGCACGAACCACAGCCTGCTCGTCGCTCTTTGCACAGACGGTCATCTCGAACCGATCCGCCAACGCCTCGGCGCACCGCGCGTCAGCATTGAGCGCAATCGCTGCCGCCGCTGCCACATTCAGCACTCGGACGGTGGTCAGCACTTCGGCAGAGAGCACCTCATGGCGCGAGTTCGTCCAACGCCACAGGAGCGGAAAATCGTCCAGCAGGGCGAAATCAGACGCTTGGAGTGCTCTCATCACATCATTTCGGTGCGTTTGGCACCTTGTCCATCCATATGCTGTCATCCTGAGCGAAGCGAAGGATCTCACGGAGAACCCATCTGACCTCGGCGTGAGACCCTTCACGTTGTTCAGGGTGACAGACAGATGGTTCAGCGGGCGAGCAGGCGGGCGACGGTGGGCGCAAAATACGTGATGATTAGGTCGGCCCCAGCGCGTTTGATCGCGATGAGACTCTCCAGCATGACGCGTTCCTCGTCCAGCCAGCCGAGTTGTCCGGCGGCTTTGATCGCGCTGTACTCGCCCGAGACCTGATAGGCGACGAGCGGGTGCGGGAACCGGTCGCGCACTTGGCGGATGATGTCGAGGTACGGCCCGGCCGGTTTGACCATCAGCAGATCGGCGCCCTCGGCGGCATCGAGCGCGACCTCGCGCAGCGCCTCGCGACCGTTGGCCGGGTCCATCTGGTACGCCCGCCGGTCGCCGAACGCCGGGGCGCTCTCGGCCGCCTCGCGGAACGGGCCGTAGAAGCCGCTGGTGAACTTCGCCGCGTAGGCCAAGATCGGGATCTGGTCGAACCCGGCCTTGTCCAGCGCGGCCCGGATCGCGCCGACCCGGCCGTCCATCATGTCCGACGGTGCGATGATGTCGGCCCCGGCCTCGGCGTGCGACAGCGCTTCCCGCACGAGCACTTCGACGGTCGGATCGTTCATCACCTCGCCGGTAGCCGACAGCAGCCCGCAATGGCCGTGGTCGGTGTACTCGCACAGGCAAACGTCGGTGATGACGACCAGCTCCGGCAACTCGCGTTTCAGTGCCCGAACAGCGGTCTGGACGACGCCGTGCTCGTCGTAGGCAGCCGACCCGACCGCGTCCTTCTCCGGCGGAATCCCAAACAGCAGCACCGCCGGAATGCCGAGTTCAAACGCGCGTTTCGCAGCGGCGACGGCGACATCAACCGACATCTGCGAGACGCCAGGCATGGACCCAATCGACTTCTCGACGCCGTTGCCCGGCACGATGAACAGCGGCCAGATCAGGTCGTCGGTCGAGAGCACCGTCTCGCGGACCATCCGGCGGAGCGTTTCAGTCCGACGCAAGCGGCGCAGACGGACGGCAGGAAAGGTCGAATCAGGCATCGGTCGTCTCCAGATCATCGAGGGTCAGGCCGACGAAATCGGCCCGCAGCCGGTCGGCGCCGGACGCGAGCAACTCGGCCGGGTCGCAGGTCGTCGTTAGGGCCAGACAGCGCATCTGGGCGGCTTTCGCGGCCCGAACGCCGGTCGTCGCGTCCTCGATCACCCAGCACTCGGCCGGATCGGCGCCCAACCGGGCGGCGGCGGTCAGGAAAATCTCCGGGTCGGGCTTCCCCTTCGTCACGTCGCCGGACGTGATGACGGCGCCGAAGCGGCGACTCAGCCCGAGCTTGTCGAGGATCAGTTCGACGTTGATACGCGGTCCGCTCGACGCGACAGCGACCGGCACGCCGCGCTTGGCCAGATGATCCAGAAACGCGAGCACGCCGGGAATCGGGACGACTTTTTCCGAAATCAGCGTGGGGTAGCGCTCGTCGATCCGACCGAGTTCGCTCACGATCTCGTCGGCCGAGAATCGCCCGTTGAAGTGCTCGTGCAGGATCTCACCGCCGCGCCGACCGGCCCAAGCGCGGAACTGCGGCCACGTCAACTCGAACCCGTGCCCGTCCATGTACTCCGTCCACGCCCGCAGGTGGTGCGGATTGGAATCGACGATCACGCCGTCCATGTCGAACAAAATCGCGGTCAAATCGCTCTCTCGGTTGGTGAAACGCCGACTGGCAGCAAATCAGAGGTGGCTCCGTTCATGGATTCGACAGGCTCACCACGAA
>JBBSVG010000501.1:0-3113 GCA_038233775.1 Bacteroidota bacterium
AACGTTATCTCGATCACCGACGGCCAGATCTTCCTCGAGTCGAACCTGTTCAACTCGGGCGTTCGACCGGCCATCAACGTCGGTATTTCCGTCAGCCGCGTCGGTGGCTCGGCGCAGATCAAGGCGATGCGGAAGGTCGCTGGCACGCTCCGGCTCGATCTGGCGCAGTATCGCGAACTCGAAGCGTTCTCCAAGTTCGGCTCCGATCTCGACGCGGCGACCCAGCGGCAGTTGCGCCGAGGCGAGCGGCTGGTCGAGGTGCTGAAGCAGGATCAATACGTCCCGATGCCGGTCGAGCGCCAAGTCGCGATCCTGTTCGCGGCGACGCAAGGCTTGCTCGACGAGGTGCCGGTCACGGACATTCGCCGCTTCGAGCGCGAGTTCTTGGACCATCTCGACCTGTCGCACAAGGCCGTACTCGATACCATCGTCAGCACGAAAGAGCTGTCGAACGAGACGAGCGCCCAGTTGAAGGGCATCATCGAGCAGTTCGTCAAGACGTTCATGGCGTCGGTGAAGTAGGCGGTTCGGTCGGCGTGCCGGGCTGAATCCGGTGCGCCGACCTTTTTTTGCACCCTGACCTCGTCTCCGCATGGCAACGCTTCGGGAAATCCGTCGGCGCATCACCAGCGTCAAGAGCACGCAGCAGATCACCAAAGCTATGAAGATGGTCGCGGCGGCGAAGCTGCGCCGGGCGCAGGATCGCATCCTCGCGACCCGCCCCTACGCCTTCAAGATGCGCGATCTGCTGGCCGACCTCGTCCGGCGCGTCGATCCGGCGACGAACGCGCTCTTGGCGCCTCGGGCCGAGGTCAACCGCGTGCTGGTCGTCGTCGTGACCGCTGACCGGGGACTATGCGGCGCGTTCAACTCCAGCATTCTCCGCCGGACCGTCGCGCTGCTCAACGGCGACTTGGCCGAGATGCACCGAGCGGGCAACGTCGAACTGATCACGGTCGGCCGCTACGCGACGGAGTTCTTTACAAAGCGCGATTACCCAGTCGTGGCGAAGCACGTCGGCGTGTTCAACGACCTGCGCTTCTCCGCCGCCCGCGCCCTCGCCGTCGAGATCACCGACGCCTACACGTCGGGTCGGGTGGACCAAGTGCTGGTCATCTACAACGAGTTCAAGTCGGTCATCCAGCAGATCCTCGCGGTCGAACAGGTGCTGCCGATCCCGGCCGGTGACGCCCCGGCGGCCAACGCGCCGGAGTATCTCTACGAACCCGACGCGGCGACCTTGCTCACGGCGCTGTTGCCGAAGCACCTGAACATCCTCTTCTGGCGCGTGCTGCTCGAATCGAACGCTTCGGAACAGGGCGCCCGGATGACGGCGATGGACTCCGCCACGACCAACGCGGGCGAGTTGCTGCGGTCGCTGCGCCTGTCCTACAACCGTGCCCGTCAGGCCGCGATCACCAAGGAAATCCTCGAGATCGTCGGCGGCGCCGAAGCCCTGAGCAAGTCGGAGCAGTAACCACCCCTCGCCGACCGCAGCTTTACAAACGACGAAGGGCCGGGGCATCTTGCTACCCCGGCCCTTCGTCGTTTGGATGATGAATAAGTAGCCTTTCTCGGTGGTGAATCATTCGCTTACAGATTGCAAGGGGTTGCCTCAGAGAGTAAATTTGCGTATGTTCGAGACGATCAGACTTACGTAATCTTCTAAAAACCTAATCCGTAAAGTCTTATCTCTTTTGAGATAGATAACATCATCAAATTAGCGTGGAACTTGAAGATATAGAGGCGATGGTGAGCAAGTATAATGATGAATCGCCCGAGGTAAAAATCCCAACAGCAGCACCAGCCAGAGAGCAATCTCAGAGCGAGGATGTCGTCGAGGAATCTCTTGCTCACGTTAGAGAAACAGGATTGATACCGACGCCTATTTCCGGCACAATTCGCGATCTGCAAGAAGGGGGCGTGCGGGGTCAAGCAGGAATGGCATTACTAAATACCATAGTCAGTCAATTAGAAAGCCGAGTTTTCGAATTAACTGAAGAGGTAAAACATTTGCGTGACGATCTCAAGAACGTGGAACGACTCTATTATGGAGAGAGAGAAAAGGTTGCTCGAATGACAGAACGCGCTCAAAGCAATTCACGATTTAGCTTATTTCAATCAGGAGTACTTGCATTGGGCGGAATCATACTAGGATCTGCGATGCCCAATCTATCCAAACCAGAGCCAAGTTTTGCAATTGCCGAGGCATTGATTGGTGGTCTACTGATGATTATTGGATCTATAAAATTTCTTTCAAAAGGAGAAAACTAATGTTCATAAATCCAATATTCGAAATGACAATTGTTGGCGTCGCAGAAGCCAACGTACCCAATCGCGAAAGAATCATTTTTCGCCCTACACAAATCGTTCAATTAACAGAGTTCGCCGTGCTTATCGGCTTAAAAAATTATGATGGGTCGCTGATTCCTCAATGGGACAGTATGTACTGGTTTGGGGCAGCAACAGTCACTCCACCGAGTTGGATTTGCCTTTATACGGGAACCGGGACTCCATCGGTAACAAAGGAAGGCGAAGAATACGTACATAACTACTACTGGAACCGAACAAAAACCGTATTCCACAGCAACAACCTCAACCCTTTACTGATTCGTATCGGCGGGGTGATTGCTGGAAATCTATTGCAGCCACCTGCGCCGAACCCATCTCAAAAACTGCTTTCTTATGATAAAAAAGGTGGGTAAACGATATATCAAGCAAGTCACCGCTGACTATTCGGCCTATGTGCCCAACCTGCCCGGCTACGTTACTACCGGCAGAACGCTATGGCCGAAAATAGATTGGTAAGATCACATAAGATCTTTCAAGATCGGCTTCAATGGACGCGAGGGTAGTAACGACCATTCGACTGCCGCTCGGCGAATCCAGCAAAGATTTCCCAGACGGTGCGAGCGGCGAGGCGGGCGGTCTGGTTGTCGCGGTCGAGGCTCGGGTTGAGTTCGACCACATCGACCGAGCGGACCGACGCGGTTCGACCGGCCAACCGAGCGGCGCCCATCCAGAGCGCGGGCGTCAGGCCACCGGCAGCCGGGGCGCTGACACCGGGGGCGAACCCGGCATCGAGCGCGTCGAGATCGAAGCTGACCAGCGTC
>JBBSVG010000502.1:0-3113 GCA_038233775.1 Bacteroidota bacterium
CCCGACGTTCCGGCAGGTGGCCGAGGGGTTCCGCGCCGTCCCGGCCGGGACGACGTTGCGGACGACGCCGGACCGCGTCTCGGTCGTTCGGGTTCCGGCCGGAGCGGCGTTGCAGACGCTGATCGCTCGCAACCCGCCGCCCGCGCCGGTCAAGCCGTCGGATATCGCGCTGATCAACGGACTGGCCTTGACGGCGACGATCCCGGCCGGCGACGACGTGAAACTCGTCGTTCGTCGCTGACCCCGTTGGCTGATTGACAGTCGTCGCCCCGGTTTTCCCATAAGCCGGGGCGACGCTGTTTTAAGGCGTTCCGGCACGGCGCTCGCACGGCTTGGCCGATTCGCCTGCCGCCTCCCGTTGACCCATCGAGACCCGTCCCCATGACCGTTGCCCACGCGCCCGAGTTCCTTGCCTTTACCGCTGATCCGACCCCGCCGCTGGCCGACAACGAGATCGTCGATGTGGTCGTGATCGGTGCTGGACCGGTCGGGCTGGCCTGCGCGATGGCCGCCGTTCGGTCGGGGCTGACGGTGCGAGTGATCGACAAAGGGTGCGTCGTCAACACGATCTTCGGCTACCCGATCAACACGACCTTCTTCTCGACGGCCGACCGGCTCGAGATCGGCGGCGTCCCGTTTCCCTCGGCGGCGCCCAAGCCGACCCGTCGCGAGGCGATGATCTACTACCGCCGCGCCGCCGTCGCCTATGGACTCGACATCCGACAGTATGAACTGCTGATCGACGTGACCGGCTCGGACGGCGATTTTACGGTTGAGACAACGAAAGGGCAGCACAAAGCCCGCAAGGTCGTGCTCGCGACCGGCTACTACGACCAGCCGCGTCGGGTGAACATTCCAGGTGAGGATCTGCCGCAGGTGTCGCACTATTTTTCCGAAGGCCACCCGTACAGCAACCTCGACGTGACGGTGCTCGGCGGGAAGAACTCGGCCGTCGAGGCGGCGCTGGAACTCTACCGCGACGGCGCTCGCGTCACGATGGTCATGCCGGAACTGGCCTTCGCCCGGACGATCAAGTACTGGCTGCTGCCGGACATCGAGAACCGGATCAAGTCCGGCGAGGTCAAGGCGTACTTCGGCTCGAAGGCCAGCCGGATCACGCCCGGCGCGATCACGGTCGAGTCGCCAGACGGTCCGGTTGAGGTCAAAGCCGATTTCGTCTTCGCCCTCACCGGCTACGAACCGAACTATCCGCTGATCCGCAAACTCGGCGTGACCATCGACGAACTCTCGGACGGACCGCTGCCGCGCCACAACCCGGCGACGTTCGAGAGCGACCGGCCGGGCCTCTACCTCGCCGGTGTCGTCGCCGCCGGGTGCCGGGCCGACAGCGTCTTCATCGAGGTCGCCCGCGAACACGCCCACGTCATCGGCCGCGCCCTCGCCGCCGCGCTCAAACCCAACTGAATCTTTTGGTTGTATCGTCTTGAAAATCGGTGTGCAGCCGAAGCAAATCTCCGTTCGTGGTGAGCCTGGGCGGTAGGCGCGGGGACGGTAACGGACCGTTGCCGTCAAGCCCAGCGCCTGTTCCGAGAGTCTATTGAATCGCCCGCCTGATCTCCGTTCGTGGTGAGCTTGTCGAATCCATGAACGGAACCACCGCCGCCGCCTGATCCTTTTTTGTGACCCGCGCCATGATCCGTTCCCTGCGCCTTTTGGCCGGTCTGCTGATCGGTCTGCTCTTGCCCGTGGCCGCGCTGGCCGGTGGCGGTCCGATCCGCGTGACGAGCCGACCGGGGCAACCGGCGACGTTGCCGGGCGAGGTGATCGTCAAGCTGAAACCGCAATCCGGCGTGGGCAAGGTGGCGGCGGCGGTCGAGGCGCGGTTGGGGGCGGTCGGCGTGCGCCAGTCGCGGCCGATGTTCCCCGAATCGGTCGCGCAGGCCCAGCGGCTCGGCTCGGCGGCGCTGGCTCGATTGGAAGCGTCGGGGGTGCCGGACCTGAGCCGCGTGTTCGTGCTGTCGGTTGACCGAGCGCTCGATCCGGCGGCGCTGGCCCGACAGATCGCGCTCGATCCGGCTGTCGAGTACGCCGAGCCGAGGTTTCTCTACAAAGCGAGCGCGGGACCGAACGACTCGCTCTACATCACCGGGCGGCAACCGTGGCTGGCGCAGATCAGCGCTCCGGCGGCTTGGGACGTGACCCACGGCGACGGCGTCATCATCGGGATCGTCGATTCCGGCGTCGATTGGGACCATCCCGACCTCGCGGCGAACATTCGGATCAATCCGGGCGAGATCGCGGGCAACGGGATCGACGACGACGGCAACGGTTACATCGACGACATCCACGGCTGGGATTTCGGCGGCGCGACCTTAACGCCCGACGGGCAGCCGCGACCGGACAACAACCCGATGGAGGACATGCCGCAGCACGGCACCCACGTCGCCGGGCTGGCGTCGGCGGTGACGGACAACCGAACCGGCGTTGCGTCGGTCGGCTATCACGCCAAGCTGCTGCCGGTCAAGGCCGCCAACGGCGAGATTCTGGTCGATGGCGAACCGGCCATCGCCTATCCCTACGAAGGGATCAAGTACGCCGTCGATAACGGAGCAAAGGTCGTCAACGCCTCGTTTGGCGGCAGCGGCCGGTCACAGCTTGGGCAGGATGTCGTGACCTATGCGCTGTCGAAAGGGGCGCTCGTCGTCGCTGCCGCCGGCAACGAGCAGTCGGGCAACCCGTCGTTTCCCGGCGCCTACGACGGCGTGACCTCGGTCGCCGCCGTCAACCGCTCCGACGGTCCGGCGTATTACACGAACTACGGTCCGACGGTGGATCTGGCCGCGCCCGGCGGCTCGACCGACGGCGCGATCCTCTCGACGTGGCAGAACGATACGTACGCCCAGTTGCAAGGCACGTCGATGGCGACGCCGATGGTCAGCGGCGCGGCGGCGCTGGTGTTCGCGGCGCACCCCGACTGGAGCCCGGCCCAGGTCGCCGCCCAGCTTCGCTCGACGACCGACGACATCGAGGCGCGGCTGCCGACCAACCGCAAGCGGCAGTTGGGTCGCGGCCGATTGAACGTCGCACGGGCCGTCGGCGCGATGAGCGAGGGCGTGCTGCCGACGGCGATCACGTTCGACGACGGCGCGGGC
>JBBSVG010000503.1:0-3109 GCA_038233775.1 Bacteroidota bacterium
CGGAGCCGTCGAGGTAGATCCGCTCCGGCATCAGCCCGTAGCTGTTGGCGTTGGCGAGCATCCAGTCGATGTGCTGCCGGGCCACGGTCCGGTCGCCGAAACGGGCCTGATACTGCGCGGCGGCGGCCGTCGTGAAGAAGAAAACCGCGTGGCCGTAGCCCGCCAGACCGGCGTCGGGCGTGTCGAAATACTGCAAGCCGCCGCCGAGCTTGACCGTGTTCGCCTCGTAGAACGCCATCGTTCGGGCCATCGCCGGGTGATCCGGGTAGCCCCAAAGCACGCCGAACGTCGCGGACGTGTCCCACAAATAGAGCGTGTCGCCGGTGGCTCGGGTGATCGAGCCGTTGTCGGCGGCCTTGTGTCCAGCAGGCCGAACGTCGGCGTAGGCGTTGGTTACGGGGTCGATCATCCGGCCCAGATTGGCCGCGATCCGGTCGGCGGTGGCCGTGTAGCGGGCGGCCCGAGACCGGTCGCCCGAGCGGGTGGCGAACCCGGCCGCCGTGCGGAGCGCCGCCGCGCAGGTCAGGTTCGTCGCTGGCAGAAAGCCGGTCCACTCGACGATCCCGCCTTCCTTCAGCAGCCCGTTATCGTCGGCGTGATCGACCAGAAAATCGGCCAACCGGTGGACCATCGTGTCGGCGACGAGCGCGGTGAACGGACGATGGGCGATCCGCTCGTGCATCGCAAGCAATTGAATGTAATAGCCGTTGGCGTCCCATTCCGGTTCGTCGAAACGGGCGCCAGAACCGCCGTCGATGGCGCGGGCGCGGGCGTCGTAGCGGGCGAACCACTCGCCGGGCGATTTCTGCGGGATCTTCGGATCGGCCCAGAAGCGGATCACCTGTTCCGCCTCGGCGACGTGGCCGGTCAAGAGAAACACGCGCGCGCACATCATCGCGTCTCGCGGGTACAGCTGCGGCATCCCGTTCGTCACGAACTGCCCGGTGATGTCGGCCGGAATCTGCCCGTTCAGGTTGGCCGCCTTGACGCACAACAGGTTGCGTTTGTAAGCGTCGAGCAGCGCTGCGCCGTCGGCGCCGGGAAACGTCGGCACCTTGCCTTTTCGCAGCCACGCCGCCCAGCCCGAGGCGACGCTCGCGGCCAGATCGCGGCTCGAGCGAAACCCGATCAGCGCCCGACGCGCCGCCGCTTCCGACCGACCCGGCAGGATCAGCACCGAATGCGGCAGCGCGCCCAATCCGCCAGTAATCGTCACGACCGAATCGGCCACCGCGACCCGGTCACCAGTCGAGCGAGCGGCGACGACGATCATCTGTCCATCGGAGAACGTCGCCACGGCGGCGCCACGGCGGATGACGAGGCTCGTTAAGGTCGTCACGCGGTCCGAGACGATCCGTTGACGGAACGAGATGGTCGCGGAAAACCCGGCGCCGGGCTTGTTGCGGGAAGCCGACAGGATCACGCCGTCGAGCGTTGGGTGGACGGCGCACGTCACCTCGCCGGTCGAGCCGTCGGTCAGCTTCGATATCGTTCGGGCCGTGTGGTACGGCTGCATCGCGACCGAATCGGCGGTCGAGCCGAGCGCCGCGCCGTCATTTCCGGTGAACGAAACCGCCGTCTCGGCGACGTAATCGGCCGCATAATCGCCGATGTAGAGGTGCTGCAACCCGCGCCGCCCGGTCAGCGCGGCGATGCGCGGATCGTCCGAATAGACGGCCGTCAGCCGACCGTTGCCTAAGATCGCGAACCCTTTCCACGGCGCCTGAGCCAACGCGACGCTCGGTAGCAAGACCAACAAAAACAACCAAAAAGCTTTCATCGGCGGTTCAGTAGAGGTAAATCCGGTGGCGGCCGAGGACATAGAGCGCACCGCGATAGCCGGTCACGTCCTGCGGTTGATCGCCGACCGGTAAGGAAAATGCGGCCTTGTCGGCGGGCGGCAGACCGGCGGCGGTGAACGGAACGACGGCGCCCAAACCGGGATCGGCGACCCAAAGCACGCCGTCCGCGTCAAGCCCGAGTCCGGCCGGGGCACGCAAGACGACATCGCCGATGGTGCGGATGTACGAGCCGAACGGGTCGAACACGACCACGCGCCCGCCGTTTCGGCCGACATCGCTGACGTAAACAAGACCATCCGGCCCGACCGCCAATTGCTGCGGCTGCTCCAGCCGACCGGCGCCCGCATCGATCCCACCAAACACGCGGCGTTCGCGGGAAAACGGGTTGAACCGGACGATGTGCCGCGCCTCGCCGTCGAGGATATACAGATCGCCCTGCGACGCCAAACCGACCGAAAGCGGCTTCTCGAACGCATCATCGGCCGTCCGCTCGGTCCGGGTCGGGTTGGCGTTCGACGCGCCGGAGAGCGAGCCCAAATAGTTCAGCCGCCGGTCGTAGCGCTCGACCCGATTGTTGCCGAAATCCGCCACATCGACCGCAAGGCCGTCGGCGACCAAATCGGTCGGCCGGTCGAACCGCCGCCCTTCCCAGCCGTAGCCGCCGATGGAGGTCAGCGAATCGCCGGTCGCGCTGAACGAGATCACAAGGTGCCGGGCCGGATCGGCGACGTAGAGCGTGCCGCGCGGATCGACCGCAAGCCCGGTCGCCCCGTCGAACGAGCCGAACGAGGCGCGGGCGACACGAACCGGCGGCCGGTCCACCGGTGCCGCCAATCGCGCCGCCTCGCCCCCGCCGCAACCGACGAGCAACAGCCCAAGCCAGAGCGCGCGCCGGTTCATGCGGCCGATTCCCGCGCCAACCCACGCCGACCGATGTCGCGCCGAAGCTGCATCCCGTCGAACGAGATCCGTTCGCAGCCGCTGTACGCGATCTGCACCGCTTCCGCCAACGTCTCGCCGACGCCGACGACGCACAGCACGCGACCGCCGGCCGTGACGATCTCGCCGGTTTCGGTTTCGCGAGTTGCGCCGTGGAGGACGGTCACGCCGGGCAACTTGGCCGCCTCGTCCAGCCCGCGAATCACGTCGCCGGTGCGGACGGGACCGGGATACCCGGCGGCGGCCAGCACGACGCACGCAGCGGCGCAGTTGCCGCTCGCAAACGCATCATCGGGCAGCGTGACAAGGGAATGGGTTGCGGTCGCGTGCAAAATCGTCAGCCAATCGGCCCGGACGAGCGGCAGGAC
>JBBSVG010000504.1:0-3105 GCA_038233775.1 Bacteroidota bacterium
AAACCGGCAGAGCGGCGGCGGATTCAGCCGTCGAAGCGGGTGAACAAGAGCGAGGCGTTGTGGCCGCCGAAGCCCAACGTGTTCGAGATGGCGGCCCGAATCTCACGCTTGACCGGCTCGTTCGGCGTGATGTTCAGGTCGCAAGCCGGGTCGGGCGTGCGGTAATTGATCGTTGGGGGAATGATCCCTTCTTTGACCGCCATGACCGTCGCGATGGCCTCAACCGCGCCAGCCGCGCCGAGCAGGTGCCCGGTCATGCTCTTGGTCGACGAAATGTTCAGCTCGCGGGCGTGGTCGCCGAAGAGCGTCTTGATCGCTTCCGTCTCGGCAATGTCGCCGAGCGGCGTCGAGGTACCGTGGACGTTGATGTAGTCGATGGCATCGCCCGACAAACCGGCGGTCTGCAACGCCTGGCGCATCGCACGACGGGCGCCGTCGCCGTCGGGGGGCGGAGCGGTCATGTGGTAGGAGTCGGCCGAGGCGCCGTAGCCGGAGAGTTCGGCGTGGATCGTCGCGCCGCGTTTCTGTGCGTGTTCGAGCGTCTCGAGCACCAGCACGCCGCCGCCTTCGCCGAGGACGAACCCGTCGCGGGTCGCGTCGAACGGGCGACTGGCCGTCTCGGGCTCGTCGTTGCGGGTGCTCATCGCCTTCATCGAGTTGAAGCCGCCGATGCCCATAATGTTGATCGCCGCCTCCGAGCCACCGGCCAGCACGGCGTCGGCCATGCCCATCGAGAGCAACATCCACGCGTCACCGATGGCGTGCGACGCGGTCGCGCAGGCGCTGACGACGGCGTAGTTCGGTCCTTTGAGCCCATGCTTGATCGAGATGTGTCCGGCGGCGATGTCGGCGATCATCATCGGGATGAAGAACGGGCTGACCCGGCCGATGCCGTACTTCTCGAGCACCTGAAACTGTTTCTCGTACGTATCGAGTCCGCCGATGCCGGAGCCGAAGACGACGCCGATCCGCTCAGGATCGAGGTCGCCGGGGCGCAGATCGGCGTGTTTCATCGCTTCGTCGGCGGCGATGACGCCGTAGTGCGAATACGGATCGAGCCGCTGAACCATCTTGCGGTCCAAATAATCGGTCGCTTTAAACCCTTTCAGCTCGCAGGCGAAGTGCGTGTCGCAGCCGGACGAGTCGAACCGGGTGATCGGTCCGGCGCCGGAGCGACCGGCCTTCAAGCCGTCCCAGTAGTCGGCGACGTTCAGCCCGATGGGCGTCAGCGCCCCCATGCCGGTGACGACGACCCGATGCCGTGGTGCGCGATCCATAGAGCGTCAACGCTTGGTGAGGGCGGCGGGCGGGATTGCCCGAGCCGGAAAACAGATCAGGCCCACCGGTCCGTCTGCGCGGCACGAGCGCCGGAGCCGGGGGTGAGCCTGAGCAACCATCAGCCGACCGAGCGAGCGATCAGGCTGCGCGCTGTTCGAGGTAATCGACCGCATCGCCGACGGTGCCGATCTTCTCAGCTTCCTCGTCGGGGATCTGGACGTTGAACTCTTTTTCGAACTCCATGATCAGCTCAACCGTGTCGAGCGAGTCGGCGCCGAGATCGTTGGTGAAGCTGGCCTCGCGGGTGATCTGCGACTCGTCCACGCCGAGCTTGTCGATGATGATCTTTCTGACGCGTTCCTCGGTGTTGTTGGCCATGGCCGGATCGAACCTCATTTCAGGGTAAAAGGGGAAACTTGCAGGGTCGGAACGATGCGGCTGCCGCGCTCCGTGCCGCGTCGGACAAGTCAGGGCCAAATATACGCCCTCCGCTGCCGCGCCGCAACCAACCGGACCGACTTACATCACCAACCCGCCATCGACGTGAAGCGTCTGGCCGGTCAGGTACGCGGCGGCGGTGCTGACGAGGAACAGGACCACGCCAGCCACATCGTCGCCGGTGCCGGGGCGGTTAAGCGGGATGTTCGTCAGGAACGCGGCCCGCTGGGCGTCGGTCAGGTGATCGGTCATCTCGGTCGTGATGTAGCCCGGCGCGACCGCGTTGCAGGTGATGTTCCGCGACGCCAGTTCCTTCGCCACGCTCTTGGTCAGCCCGAGCAGCCCGGCCTTCGAGGCGGCGTAGTTGACCTGTCCCGCGTTGCCCGTTAGGCCGACGACGCTGGTCAGGTTGACGATCCGGCCGCGCCGCTGCCGCACCATCGGTCCGACGGCGGCGCGGGTGAAGTTGAACGCGCCTTTCAGGTTCGCGTCAAGCACCACGTCCCAGTCGGCCTCCGACATCCGCAGCAGCAGCCCGTCCTTCGTCAGCCCGGCGTTGTTGACCAGAATATCGAGCCGACCGAACCGCTTGACGGTGTCGGTCACGATCTCGGCGGCCCGAGCGAAGTCGGCCACGTCCCCAGCGAATCCGGCCGCGTCCGGCGCCCCGGCGGACTTCAACTCGTCGATCAACTCGGCCGACGGCTCGCTCCGGGCGGTCACGACGACCGTCGCGCCGGAAGCGGCCAGCCGCAGCGCGATGGCCCGGCCGATGCCGCGCGTGCCACCGGTAACGAGGGCGACTTGGTCGTTCAAGTTGACAGTCATGGGCAGATGTCCAGACGGCTTACGTTCCGGAATAAATAGAATCGAGCAACATCGCCAAACCGATCAGCGCACCCAGAGTGAATGGAAACGCAAAGCTGAGCATCGCAGCGATGCGATGATAGCCACTCTTGCTCTCGGCCCGATTGAGAAAGGCGCCTTGGATGAAGAAGTACGGCACACCCAGAAACACCAGCACCACGATGCCCAGCGCGTGCATGGCTGACCACATGCCGAACATCGCCGACACGATATAAAGCAGCAATGCCCCATACGCGGCGAAGAGCAGGAAGAACGGCACCACCGGTGGCGACTCCACAGCAGCGACCATTCGAGCACGCAGCCTCAGGAACGCCATCACGCCGAGCACAGGCAGACCGAGAAACAACACCACATAGATCGCTTGTGCCTGGTCATTGCTCAACACATCGATGAGACCCATGAGCGGGGCGACGAAAGCACCCATGCGGATCACGGGCGCAACGATTCGAGATCGGCCGGACCGGCCACTCCGACGATCTCGGCGTTGGGTGCGATCCGCTTAACCAATCCTTGCAGGACTTT
>JBBSVG010000505.1:0-3104 GCA_038233775.1 Bacteroidota bacterium
GACGACCGCTATCGGCTACCAACTCGCCGCCGTCAGCAACGTCAAGCTGGAGATCTTCGACGCGCTGGGTCGGCGGGTGCGGACGCTGGTTGACGAAACGAAGTCGGCGGGACAGCACACCGCGACGTTCGATGCGGCTGGACTCGCCACCGGCATCTACCTCGTCCGCCTCGCCGCCGGGACGCACGTTCAAACGCAGCGGGTCAGCCTCGTCCGCTAATCCAGACCGACGAGAGCGAGTCCGAGCAGCGCCATCGCGGCCGAAACTTTCGCCTCGCTCTCCGGTCGGTTCAGCCAGCGACTCACGCCCGACGGGTGCGGCAGCGGCAACAACAGCCGCCCCGCCCCGTCGCTGAACCGGCGGCCGACGACCACATCAAGCGACAAATCGCGCTGCCCGAGCGGCCGGAGAAACGTCCTGATCGCCAGCGAGCCGACGAGCAAGATGATTTTGGGCTCGACGAGCGCCATCTGTCGGTCGAGCCACGGCCTGCACAGCGCTTGCTCCGCCGGACTCGGCACCCGGTCCCCCGCCCCGCCCGTCGCTTTTCCGGGAAAACATTTCGTGATCGCGGTGATGTACATCCGCTCGCGCCACTGGTCGGCCGGATCGAACCCGGCGGCCCGAAACCATGCCGTCAGCTTGCGGTCCGATCCCGGCGAGCCGAACGGGATGCCACGTCCACCCGGTCCCGGCGCCTGGCCGACGAGCATCATCGGCCGCTTCTCGCCGAAGAACGCCGTCGGACAGGCCCGAACCAGATACCCCTCGACCTCGCAGCGGCGGCAGTCGGTCAGCGCCCGGTGCAGCTCGGGCACGCCGGGCAATTGCGCGATGGCGCCGTCGTCGGTCCACGGTTCAGGACGCTGCGGCACGCTCGCCCCGGTTGCTCGGTTAATGCGCTGTTCAGCGGGCATCAAGCGCGGCATATAGGCTCACCCAAGCCGCCCGGCCCATCGAACGACGGCTCACTCGGAGCCGACCGCGTCGGCATCGGCGCGTGGGATCAACCTTTACATTGTTCGGGAGACTCACCATGTTGTGGACTATCGTCGTCGTGCTGGTCGTGCTGTGGTTGCTGGGTGCGTTCGTGATACCGGTCGGTGGCAGCCTGATCCACATTCTGCTCGTCATCGCGCTGATCGTCCTCGTCTACCGACTGGTGACGGGTCGCAAGGTCCTCTGAACCGTGAAACCGCTGGTGCTCGCGCTCATTCGGGGGTATCAGCGGTTCGTCTCGCCCGCGTTGCCCGCCTCGTGCCGGTATCATCCGACCTGCTCGCAGTACGCCGTCGAGGCGGTAGAGCGGTTCGGCGCCGTTCGGGGCGGGCTGCTGGCCGGGTGGCGTATCCTCCGCTGCCACCCGTTCGTCACCGGCGGACACGATCCCGTGCCCGACCGCTTCACCTTCCGCCGCCCGTCCGCTACCCGATGATCAGGTCGGTCGTCCGGTCGAAGAAATGCGCCTTGCTCATGTCGAGCGCAATCGGCATCATCCGGCCGGTTGACGGCGCGACCCGCGCATCCAACCTGGCGACGAGCGAGTCGCCGATCCGGTTCGTGTCGCCGGACGTGCTGAGATACAAAAAGATCTCGTTGCCCATCGGCTCGACCACCTCGACCATCGCTTCGCCGAGGGCCAGCGGCCGATCCTGCGGCGCGCGGCTGGCGTCGTAGATGTCCTCCGGCCGGATGCCGAGCGTCAGTTCCTGATCGAGTCGCCCGTCGAGTCGCGCCCCGGCGGCGTCCGGCAGCGAGAGCGAGAGCGTCCCGTCGCTCTGGCGGAAGTTCAGCCCGCCGTCGCCCCGCGTCACCTTGCCGTTGAGGAAGTTCATGCTCGGCGAGCCGATGAACCCGGCGACGAACTTGTTGACCGGCTGGTTGTACAGGTTCAGCGGCGAGTCGATCTGCTGCACCTTGCCGTCTTTCATCACGACGATCCGGTCGCCCATCGTCATCGCCTCGACCTGATCGTGGGTGACGTACACCATCGTCGCCTCGAGCCGACGGTGGAGCTTGTTGATCTCGGTCCGCGTCTGCACCCGCAGCTTGGCGTCGAGGTTCGACAGCGGCTCGTCGAACAGGAACACCTTCGGCTTGCGAACGATGGCCCGGCCGACGGCCACCCGCTGCCGCTGCCCGCCGGAGAGCGCCTTCGGCTTGCGGTCCAAGTACGGTCCGATGCCCAGAATCTCGGCGGCTTCCTTGACGCGGCGGTCGATCTCGTCTTTCGGAAACTTCCGCAGCTTGAGGCCGAACGCCATGTTCTCATAGACCGACATGTGCGGGTAGAGCGCGTAGTTCTGGAAGACCATCGCGATGTCGCGGTCTTTCGGCGGGACGTCGTTCATCCGCTTGCCGTCGATCATCAGATCGCCGCTGGAGATCGATTCCAGCCCGGCGATCATCCGCAGCGTCGTCGATTTGCCGCAGCCCGACGGGCCGACGAGCACGACGAATTCGCGGTCCTTGATCTCGATGTTCACGCCCTCGACCGCGACCACACCGCCGTCGTAGATTTTCTTCACGTCCCGCAGGATGACTTCTGCCATGATAAACGCTCCGTCTTGAATCCACCCGAAACGCGCGGTCCGAATAGTCGGACTTTTCGCCGCCTCGTGATGTACTGCTGCTCAACCGCCTACATGCGAAGTCGGTTGAGCGTGTCGTAGAAACCGGGGAAAGAGATGTCGGCCGCGTCGGGATCGGCGATCTGAACGCCGCCCGTGGCGACGAGCCCGGCGACGGCAGCGCTCATCGCGATCCGGTGGTCGCCGTAGGACGGCAGTTCGACGCCGTTGCCGATCAGCGGACGGCCGCCGTGGATGGTGAAGCCGTCCGGGTGTTCCTCGACCTCGACCGACAGCGCCCGCAGCGTCGAGACGACGGCCGCGATCCGGTCGGTTTCCTTGTGTCGCAGCTCGTCGGCGCCGCGAACGACGGTCGTGCCTGAGGCGACGGCGGCGGCGACGGCCAGAATCGGCAGCTCGTCGATCACGTTCGGCACAAGGTCGAGCGGGATCGTCATGCCGACCAGCGGCGCGTGGCGGACGACCAGATCGGCTATCGGCTCGCCAGCGACGATGCGCTCGTCCCGAGTCTC
>JBBSVG010000506.1:0-3102 GCA_038233775.1 Bacteroidota bacterium
CACCCGCACCGGCGCGGCCGAGCGGTTGACGAGTTCGGCCACCAGCGTATCGCCCGGTGACGGCTGACGGGCGGCGATTCGGTCGCCGAAGTCGAGTCCGACAGCGGGCAGCAGTTGAACGGCTGTCGGTGCGCCCTGGGCGAGCGAGAGCCGGGGAAGGAGCAGCAGCAGCGCAACCGGCGCCGCGAGCGATTTCAACAAGGACATGACGGTTCGGGGCCAGATGGAGAAAAAGCGACGGTCGGCCCGACCGTGCAAACCGGGGGCCGACCGTGTGCAGCGCGCGTGCGGCGAGGTCAGACCTTAATAAAAATTCGCTTCCGATAGAGAATCCACATCACGCCCAGCCAGAACAGGACATAGGTGATCGCGAACAGCAGCGAGGCGTTGACGAGGGCGAAATGCGGCTTGTAGATCGTGTTGAAGATCCATGATTTGAGCCCGAGCGTGCTGCCGTTGGCCTGCGGAATCCACGAGATCAGCATCAGTCGACCGAGCACACCGGAGAACATGAACGCGGCGATGGCGTTCAAGCCGAACACCGTGAACGGCTTCGCCCACCGGTCGCGGCCGTGGACATCGACGATATAATAGCAGACGCCCAGCCCGAGCGCGGCCATCCCGGCCATGAAGACGCTGTAGGAACTCGTCCACAGGTTCTTGTTGACCGGCATGACCAGCCCGTCCATCACGTAGCCAGCAATCAGCCCGAGCGTCCCGGCCGTCATCAGCCCGGCGGCTTTCTCAATCGACGTTCTCGTGGTTCGGAGCCACGCCCCGGCGAGCGCGCCGAACAGCGTCGTCGCGATGGCGGGCAGCGTCGAGAGCAAGCCTTCGGGATCGAACTTCGGCAGCCAGAGGTGGCCGGGCAGCAGGCTGTTGTCGATGTAGCCGGCCAGATTGCCCTCGATGGACAGATCGCCCGGTGGGTAGCCCGGTGCCGGGATCAGCAGCATGATCCCGGTATAGACGAGCAACAGCGTCGCGATGATCCAAACTTGTCGCCGCCAGTTCGTGTACAGAATGATCGGTCCGGCGATCAGGTAACACAGCCCGATCCGCTGCAAGACGCCGAAGAAGCGGTATTTCTCCGGCGCGAGCAGCCCGGTGTGGTCGTTGTACGGGATCGCCGTCAGGAGCAGCCCGAGCGCGATGATCGTCAGGCCGCGACGCAGAATGCCGCGCAACAGCGGTCCGGTTCCCTCGCCCGACGCTTCCGCTTTGGCCCGCCGCCCGGCCAGCGAGAGCGGGGTCGCGACGCCGACGATGAACAGGAAGAATGGGAAGATCAGGTCGGTCGGCGTCCACCCGTTCCACTCGGCGTGGTCGAGCGGCCCGTACACGGCGCCCCACGAACCGGGGTTGTTGACCAGGATCATCGCCGCGATGGTCAGCCCGCGAAACACGTCGAGCGAGTGCAGCCGCTGCCGGATCGGTTGGGGCAACGGTTCGAGCGGCGCGGTCTGCGGCGCTTCCGGGACCGCTGGAACGCGGCGCGAGCGGGTTTTAAGCGGCGGTGGCGCGGTAGCGGCGGAAGGCGGCGGCATGGCGACCTCGGTCGGGAGACGGGCGCGGAGGAACGGCGGAACCGGGCGGGGATGGACCGCAGGATACGCAAATTCCGTCCGGGACGCAAGCTGCACGGACAGACCGACTTCGGCGAACTTGCATTCGGTCTGGTGATGTTTTATGTTCGACAGGTGGGTAGCGTCCTGCGGCTTGCGTCCGGTTGCGGCTCGGGGCGACAAACCCGCCGCGCCAGGCACCCCCGCCGGAGCGGATGTCACGAGGGGAGAGATGGATTTTTTCGAGTTCAACGACGCCGATCACCACGACGATGCCATGCGGCACCGGCGCGACCTCGAGCAGGAGGTCCGTCGGTATCAGGCGGCGTTGGCCTCGGGCGACCCGCACGTCGGCTTCCTCGACATCGAGACGCTCGAGGAGATCGCCAACTACTTCATCGAACTGGAGCGTTTCGGCGAGGCGCTCGAGGTCGTTGACCGGCTCGCGCGGCAGTCGCCGTACTCGTCCGATCCGTGGCTCCGGCGCGGGATCGTGCTGAACAATCTGGGTCGCTACGACGAAGCGGTTGAATCCTACACCCGCGCCCTTGCGCTCAACCCGACCGACGTCGAGACGCTGATCAATCGCGGCATCGCGCTCGACAACTCCGGCGACCACGACGGCGCGCTCGAAGCGTTCGACCAAGCGCTCGTGTTCGAGTCAACCGACGAGGAACTGCTGTTCAACAAAGGCGTCACGCTGGAGAAGTTGGAGCGGTTCGACGACGCTTTGGGCGTGTTCAGCGACCTGTTGGAGCGCAACCCGACCCACCGCGAGGCGTGGTACGAGCTGGGTTACTGCCACGATTTCTTGGGTCATCTCGACGAAAGCCTCGGTTGCTACGACCGGCAACTCGACGTTGATCCGTTCTCGTGCAACGCGTGGTACAACCGGGGCATCGTGCTGAACAAGCTCGGCCGGTTCGACGACTCGGTCGAATCGTACGACATGGCGCTCGCCATTCGCGAAGGGTTCGGCTCGGCGTGGTACAACCGGGGCAACGCGCTGGCGAACCTCGGTCGGCTGCCGGAAGCGATCCAGTCGTATCAGGAGACGCTGAAGTACGAATCGGACGATCTGGCCTCGCTGTACAACCTCGCCAGCGCGTATGAAGAACTGGGCGAGTTCGAGCCAGCCATCGGCCATTTCCAGTCGGTGCTGCGGCAGGACGGCGAGTACGCCGATGCGTGGTACGGGTTGGGCTGCTGCTTCGACGGGCTCGAACGCCATTTCGAGGCGCTGACGCACTTCACCCGAGCCATCGAACTCGCGCCCGAATGCGCCGAGTACTGGTACGCCAGAGCCGACACCGAGTACAACCTCGGTCGCCTGAGCGAGTGCCTGACGAGCTACCGCCGCTTGCTGGAACTCGACAATGGCAATCAGGAAGCGTGGTTCGACTACGCCGAGACGCTTTACGAGGCCGGTTATCATCAGGAATCGCTCAAGTCGTTCGACCGCGCCATCGCCGTCAACCCCGAGTGGGCCGATGCATATTACGAGCGGGCTAAAGTCCTGTTCGCGCTGGGCAACAAG
>JBBSVG010000507.1:0-3090 GCA_038233775.1 Bacteroidota bacterium
GCAGCAAGCGCGACCGGGGGCTGCTGGTGTTTTGGGCCGACTTATCGCGCCAGATCGAAGCGGATCGGGACCATCAAGCGGCTGGCGACCGGCTTGTCGCCCTGCATGGCCGGGGTGAACCGGGCTGCGACAACCGCATCGAGCGCGGCTTCGTCGAGTCCGGTGATGCCCTTGACCACCTTGCCGCCCGAGACCGAGCCGTCTGACTCGACCGTCACTTGGACGAAGACGATCCCCTTGACCTTCGAGCGGCGGGCGATGTCGGGGTAGGCGACGATCATCGATTCCGGGATGAGCTGGGCCGCCTCGCTCGGAATATCCTCGTAGATCGTTGCCTCGGTGCCCTCGATCTCGGCGGCCAGATCGGTCTGCGTGGTGGCGACAACTTCACCGCCGGGCACCGGGGCAGGGTCGAGCGTGGCGAGGGCAATCGGCGCCGCCGGCTCCGGCAGATCGGTCTTCGCCACGCCGCCACCCGGCGTTGACGTCTCCACCTGTCGGGTCGCTGCGAGTTGCTGGGCGCGGAGTAGATCGTCCTGTTTCTTCTTGTCGTCGAGCTTCTTCTGCTCGGCCAGCGCGGTCGGGTTGGGCAGCGAGACGTCCATCCGCGTCGTGTAGTTGGCGTTGATGCGGATCTTCTGCCCGGTGATCGGCGTGTAGCCGTCGCGGCTGACCTTCATCCGGTAGTCGCCAGCCGGCAGCCCGACGATGGTGAAGACGCCACGGGAGTTCGTCACGGCTGCCGCACCGCCCGATCCGCCGGCGCCGGCCAGCACGAGCGAGGCGCCCGGCACCGCTTTCCCGGTCACAGCATCGATGACCTTGCCGATGACCTTGCCATCGGTTTCCTGTGCCCACGAGGTCGCCGCCATCAGGACGACCCAAAGCGCAACGAATGCGCTGGTTAGAAACGGAGAGCGTGTCTGCATAGCAGAGGTGGTCAAGGAGAGAGGGACGCGAGCCGCCGTCATCGGGTGGCCCATCTCTCCTTAGTCAAACCTCGTGCAGAACGAAGTCGCTCACCTCCGCAGCCCGATAATACCCCATTTCGCCGCGTATAGGCGGATCGAGCGGATTCCGTTGCCTCCGTGTTGGCGGATTGTCACCAACGGGGTGGATCAAAATAGAACAGGTTAACCGAGCGTCAACCCTCGACGAAAGTCAATAGATCAGCCAACTGATCGCAGACGAGATCGGCGACCGGCGGCTCGGGTCGCGGCTGACCCGGCGGGTGGACGAACCAGACCGCGTCCCAGCCGGCCGACTTGGCGCCGTCGATGTCCACCGTCGGGTTGTCGCCGACATAGAGCAAGCGCGGCGACCGGTCGGCGACCGCGACTCGATCTGCCGCGAGGTCGAAGATCGGCCGGTGCGGTTTCATGTGCCCGACGTCTTCGGACAGGACGATCAGCGCGGGATCGAAGAACGGTCGCAGCCCGAGCTGGTCAAGCTTGCGCTGCTGCGTGTCGGAAAACCCGTTCGAGATCACGCCCAGCGGAACCCGGCCGACGAGCGCGCTGAGCACCGCCAGCGCCCCGACCGTCGGCTGCCAATGATGACCGTAATCGGACAAATACGTCTCGCTCATGCGGAACGCTGGCGTCGGGTCGAGCCCGAGTTCGGCCAGCGTTTCCGCAAAGCGGCGCAACCGGACGTCGGCCGGGGTGCAGCGGCCCGCTTCCAGATCGCGCCAGAGCCGCGTATTGACGACACGATACCGAGCCAGGAAATCGTCCGGCGTGACCGCGCCTAAATCGGCCGCGTGGGTTCTGCACAGATCGGCCTGCGCCAGCGTCTCGGCGCCGGTGTGGTCGAGCAACGTGTTGTCGAGATCGAAGAAAATCGCGTCGTAGCGCAATGCGGGCGGGATTTGAGGGGAAACGAGAGAGGCGCCGGTTGGGGCGCCTCGTCGGGATCAGCGGACGTTGAAATACTTCGCCTGCGGGTGGTGGCAGACGATGGCGGTTGTGCTCTGCTCGGGTTCGAGTTGCCATTCTTCGGACAGCGCGAGGCCGATCCGTTCCGGCTCCAACAACGCAAACAGTTGCCGCTGATCCTCCAGATTCGGACAAGCCGGGTAGCCGAACGAGTAGCGGCTGCCGCGATAGCCCTGGGCGAACAGCTTTTCCATCTGCGGATCGTCGTCACCAGCGATGCCGAGTTCGGTCCGAATCTGCTGATGCCACCGCTCGGCCAGCGCTTCGGCCGTCTCGACGGCGAGCCCGTGGAAGAACAGGTAGCGGGTATAATCGTCGGCGGCGAACATCCGGGCCGCTTTCTCGGACGCCGCCCGGCCGACCGTCACGGCTTGGGCCGCGAGCACGTCCATCGGTCCGCCGACCGGCGCGAAGAAGTCGGCAATGCAGCGACGGGCGCCGCGACTCTGACGGGGAAACGTGAACCGCTGCCATTCCTCGGGTCGGCCCGCTTCGACCGATTCGGGCGAATAAACGATCAGATCGTCGCCGGACGATTGGACCGGGAAGTAGCCATACGCCACCTCGGGCACGAGCGATCCGTCGATCCGACACTCGGCTTTGAGCGACTCGAGCGTCGGGTCGATTTTCTCGCGAATCAGCGCGTCGTAGGCTTCCGGCGAGAGCGCGCCGCGACGAACCTGCCATTGACCGCGAATCAGCGCCGTCCGGTTGAGGAAGCGCCACGTCTCATCCAGATCGATGTTGCGGACGATCCGGCTGCCCCAGAACGGCGGCGTCGGGATCTCGATCTCGCGGCGAAGCTCGGGTTCTTCCTCGGTGAGCACGACTGGTCCGCCGCCCTCGCCGGCGCTCTTGGCCTGATGTCGCGGCGCCGCAGTGCGCAGCGACGCGGCGATCTTCGCTTCGGTCCCGCTCAACCCGTCGTCCTCGGTCACGACGGCCATCGCCTCGGCGCTCGTCAAGCCGACCTCGTTCGCCGCCGGGCGCATCGCATCGACCGCTTCGGCCGACGGTGCGGGCGAGATGCCGGCCAGCCGGTCCATCACGTGCAGCCCGTCGAAGGCGTCTTTGGCGTAGAACAGGTCGCCCGCATAGATCGCCCGCAGATCGCCTTCAACGTAGCGCCGGGTCAGCGCCGCGCCGCCGAGCA
>JBBSVG010000508.1:0-3084 GCA_038233775.1 Bacteroidota bacterium
ACCGTCGCGCCCATCGCCGACCCGGTCGAACTGGCCCGTCAACTCGAGGCGATCCCCGGCGTCGTCGAGCACGGCCTGTTTCTCGGCATGGCCCACGACGTCTTCCTCGCCGACGGCCAAGTCATCGCCCACCGCAGCCGCTGACTTGCTGCATCACTTCTTGAAAATCGAGGTGCGGCCGTCTCCGTTCGTGGTGAGCTTGTCGAATCCATGAACGGAGCCACCGCCGACGGCCTTTGACACGCTCAGTTGGTATCACTTCGCCGGGCGGGTGAAGTAGCACAGCGCCAGCCCGGCGTAGGCGCCGACGGCGGCGGGGATGAAGGCGATCAGGCTCGCCCACCCGTTTGGCTCGACCGGAAAGCGGACCGCCGATCCGAGCACCGCCGTCACCAGATACGACAGCGGCACGCTCGCGCCCATCATCAGCGCCCACAGCCACGCCCGGCGCGGCCCCGCCCACGTCAACCCGAACGCGGCGATGGCGACGAGTTCCGCCACGAACAGCGTCTCGTCGGTGTGCAGGTTCGCCCAGCCAAGCGCCACGCCGACGAGCAGCGCGACCGGCAACAGCACGTTATTTTTCATTGGACGACCTCCGAAAAGTCGGCGTGAGCGGTCGGCGCGGCCCCGAACGTGACCTTTGGCTCCGGGCGCACCATGGGAAGCATCGCGTTCAGGAGGAACAGATAAACGAGAAGCGGGCTCAGTTCCACAAGAACCCTCGTTGCGGTGGCTCGCTTCCGGTCGAAGCTGACGCCGAGGATGGCTGTGATCGTGAAGAAGAGGCAGTAACCGAGCGCAAACGGCAGCTTCAACACCCGCTCCGGCTCAGAGAACTGCGTGAGCCAACCGCTTCGCACGATGATCCAAGCCCACTGGGACCCGAACGCCGCGACAGTCGTCAGTCCAAAGATCAACCCCCACGTCGCCCAGACAAGCCATCGCCGCTCGTGAGTGTGACGAAACGTCGCTCGATCTAAGGCAGCCATGAGAATCAACACCGTCGAAGCCAAGAGATACAACGGCGCAATCGGCATCGGCAACGAGCCGATCCCCCAGATCACCAGCCCCCACACGGCGTTGCCCAGCACAATCAGCGTGAGCAAGACCTTCTGTTCAGCGCTCATCGGACAACCTCCGCAGTGGATGGGATAGGGGAAAGGTCCGCCAGCCGGTCGGCGGCGGCTTGGTGCGACCACGTCCAGTTGCGCCAATCGGTCGATTGCTGCGATTCGATCAGTCGGTGTTCAAGCTGAACCCGCTGCGAGGTTGCCAGCGACCCGAGGCCGTCGATCAGCGCCGGGACGGCATCGCGGCTGAGCGAGAGGGCGTAGTCGCCGTCGAACGAACGGCCCGGTGCGGCGGCGTGGCGCAGGTTCGTCCGCACGATCCAGCCGTCCGGGTTGACGACGCTCAGGCCGACGATGACGGCCAGCCCGGCGACCAATCCGCCGAACGCGAACCGCTCCGATTGGCCGCGCAGCACCGTCCAGCCGAACCAGCCGAACACGAGCATCAGCCAGCCCATGAAGGCGACCGTGTAGAAGCGCTGTTCGGTCAGCCCGCTTTCGAGCTGATAGAGCCGCATCCGTATCATCGCCGACGCCGTCAGGGCCGCGAGTAGGACAAGCTGACTGCCCGCGAGCAGCCGGAACCACCCCTCGTCCTTCGCTCCGCGACGACGAAGCAGCGCGTCGGCGGCGACGAGCATCGGCAGGCAGAGCGCGACGACCGTCACGAGTTCGAAAAAACCGCGTCGGGCGTAGGCGGAATAGGTCCAGCCATGCGCCGCCATCGCATCAGCGCCGCCCATCAGCGTGACGATCTGGACGATGACGAACCCGAGGAACAGCACGTTGACCGAGCCGAGCAGCACGCCGATGTCGGTCATCTTTAAGGTCAGCCGACGGGCCGTCTGGACTCGGGCGGCGGGGGTCGGGCGGAGCGCCAGTGTCCACAGCAGCCCGCCAGCGATCATGGTGAACCCGCCCGTCAACGCGAGATGACTGGGGAGCGCACCGAGGTCGAAATCAAATATCGTCGAGACGATTCGCTCGAACCCGGCGTCGGCGGCGACGAGCAGCGCGGTGAACAGCGCCAGAATCGGCAGCGTCAGGATCACGCCGCGACTGATGGCGATGGCCTGTTTGGCCTGAATGCTCGGGCCGATTTCTCCCCACGGCAACTCGACGCCGAGCAGTCGCGGCACGCCGAGCAGCGTGTTCCCGGCCGTTTCGAGGCCGCCGAGCAGCAGATCCGTCACCCGCGAGCGGCGCAGATCGACGGCGTGTTGCTGGATGAGCGGCAGCGACAGCGAGACGATCAACCCGATCAGATTGAGCGCTTGGAGCGTCGGCGAATCGCGCCAGAGAAAGAGCAGGCCGAACAGAACGACCGGCGCGACCAGCCACGACAGCCTCGGCGGGTGCTCGGCGTGTCGCACCCTGACCAGCGCCAAGATTGCGGCAGCGAGCGCCAGAACCCAGAGCGTCAGGTTCACGCCGAGGCCACTTCCGGCGCGGAACAACCCATCCCCGAGCACCCCAAGCCCAAGCCCGACGGCCAGCGTGCGAAAGGCAACCTGCGTGCGGTCCGTCATGGGGCAATCTCCTGAGAATCAGCGGTGGATAGAGCGGAAAGCGCTACTTCGGTGGAATCGGGCAGCGGTCGCGCCAGCCACCAGAGAATCGCAATCGGCATCGCGACGACAGCGCCCAGCAAGAGCCCCACTGTCGTAAATGGATTTGCGACGATTGAAAAGTCATCATCTGAACCTATAGTCGAGGAAAATATGACCATGAGACCATATCCAATCCCGCCGCCAACCAGCATAAAGCGCATCAGCCAGGTCTTCATATTGGGATCGACGAGCGAGAGTTGAGATTTGCCGAAAGAAACCATCACCATCGAGTAGACAAGGGCGGCAGGCGGCGAGATGAAAATGGCAAGGATAATCAGAATCCCGATGGCATTAGGAGATTCTTCGATATGTGACAGATGATCCCAAGAGGAAACCACCAGAGCCAATGCTACCGGCGACAGGATCATAGTCGACAGAAATCCGATCCAGAAGGATTTCAC
>JBBSVG010000509.1:0-3078 GCA_038233775.1 Bacteroidota bacterium
CCGCGTCACCCGTTCCTCGGCTTCGAGCGTGGAATAGTGGTCGATTTTCCGCAGCGTCTCGGCGACCGTCGGGTGGGTGAAGTGGATCAGATCGCCGCGCAGCCGCCCGACCGTTCCGTCCACGACGAACCCTTCGTGGACCTTTCGGGCGGTCACATGGACCTTGTTTCGGCTGAACAAGCGCAACTGGTAGCCGGGATACCAGCCCGCGTGGCGAATCCAGCGGCCGAGAAAGAAGTTGCGTCTGGGGATCTGATAGCCCGCGTGCGCCGGTTCGTCGCCGGTCAGCAGCGCCTCGATCTCGGCCCGCAGGTCGGGCGTGACGCGCTCGTCGGCGTCGATGGACAGAACCCAGTCGCCGGTCGCCTGGGCCAGCGCAAACGCCTTCTGGTCGGCGAATCCGGTCCACGCCCTGCTCAGCACCCGGTCGGTGTGCTGCCGGGCAATCTCGACGGTGCCGTCGCCCGAGAGGCTGTTGACGACGACGATCTCATCGGCCCAGCGGACGCTCGCCAGACAATCGCCGATGTTGGCCGCCTCGGCGCCGGCGATGACCGTCACCGACAGCTTTCGTCTCATGGTCCCCTCGTGGTCGGCTGCGAAACCCCAAAGATAGCCCGCGTCGGGCGGCGGTGGCTGGGGCTGGCATTGCCTTCGCGTGCGACCGGGCGCCGGACGCGCCGCTTTTTCCCCGTTTATGTGCCTCCAGATGGATGTTTCCCGCGCCTCAATCGGGCTTGATCCCGCTGCCGACGCTTTACAGGCGGTCACGATGCTCGCCGCCCGCGTCCTCGCCGCGCCCGTCGTCGGTTGGGTGAGCGGACCCGACGGCGCGATCCGGCAGTCGCTCTCGGGCGCGGCCGATCCGGCGGCGTTCGCCCCGCTCTTGGCCCGGTTGACGGCTTCAGCTCCGGCCGCTGAGTCCGCCGTGTTCGTCGCGGCGCTGTCGGGGCACGACGGCGGCCTCGCGCTGCCGGGTGCGTCGTCGGAAGCCGACCGGTCCACGCTGCGGGCGCTGGCCGACGATCTCCAGTCACGGCTCGACTGGCTGGCCCATCAGCGCGACGAGCAGGCCCAAATGCTCGGCGAGGTGCGGCAGTCGGAGGCGCGTTACCGGCTGATCGTTACGGAATCGAAGGAAACGATCTATCAGACCGACGGCGACGGGCGGCTGACGTTCCTCAACCCGGCGTGGGTCGAGTTGACCGGCCGAACGGTCGAGGACAGCCTCGGGACGCTGCTCAGCGAGCACGTTCACCCGGCCGACCGGGCGCATTTCGTCACCCATTGCTCGACCGGCGCCCCCGAATTGCTCGCTCCGCGCTGCGAGTTGCGGGTGCGGACCCGCAGCGGGGCGACGCGCTGGGCGGAACTCTACCACCAGCCGCTGACCGAGGGCGGCCGGACCGTCGGCAGCATCGGCACGCTGACCGATATCTCGGACTGGAAAACCACCGAGCTGCGCCGCGTGCTCGGGACGACGCTCGTTCGGCAGATCTTCGCCGCCACCTCGACCGCGTCCGCGCTGCCGACCGCGTTGCAGACGATCTGCATGGGTCTTGGCGCCGATGGGGCTGAACTGTGGATGGCCGCTACGCCCGGCGACCTGCCGCTGTCGCTGCCCAGCACGCCGGAGGGGTTGTATCTGATGGGCGTCTGGCACGATCCCGAGAGCGTCGGCGATCCGGTCGAGGCGCCGCTTGAAGGCACCGCGATGGTCACGCGGGTGGGCGAGCAACTGGCGACCGAGTGGCGGCCCGATCTCGGCGCCGTCGCCTTCCCGCTGCGCGGCGACACCGGCTGCTTGGGGGTCGCGCTGCTGTTCGGTCCGGCGCTCGCCCGACCCGACGCCGACCTGCCGCGATTGCTCGACGACCTCGGCGGTCAGCTTGGGCAGGCCATCGAGCGGCGCCGACACAGTCGCGCACTGGAGCGGTCGCACGGCTTCATCCGCAACCTGCTCGACAGCATCACCGACGGGTTCATCGCCGTCGATCACCACGAGCGCTGCACCTACGCCAACGCCGAGGCCGAGCGGCTGCTCGGTCGAACCCGAACCGAACTGATCGGCGCCAGCGTCGCCGGGCTGTTTCCCGAGGCCGTCGCCGCCAACTATTTGCGCCGAACCGCGCCTGATGAGGGGCAAGCGCCGGTCGCGTCGAAGTTCGAACAATTCTACCCCGCTCGCGGCTCGTGGTTCGACGTGTTCATCTACCCGTCGTCCGACGGGCTATCGGTCTTTTTCCAGGACGTGACCGGGCGGAAGCTGGCCGAGGCGGCGCGGCGCCGGAGCGAGGCGAACTACCGGCTGCTGGCCGACTCGATCCAAGATCTGATCTGTTTGGTTGACCGCAGCGGGACGCTGGTGTATTGCAGCCCGTCGCTCGAGCGGATGACCGGGCTGACGGTCGAGGCGACGGTCGGGCAGTCGGCGCTGTCGATCATCCACCCCGACGACCACGACGCGGCGCAACGGACCGCCCGAATGGCCCGAGAAACCGGCACCGCCCCGCCGTTCGTCTGGCGGCATCGCTGCAAGGACGGCTCGGTGCTCTGGCTCGAGACGCAGATGACCGCTGTCGTCAACGATGCCGACTCGACGTATGCGGTCGGGACGATTCTGTGCTGCTCCCGCGACCTGACCGACCGGAAACGGCTCGAGGCGCGGCTCCGACAGGCCGAGAAGATGGAATCGGTCGGCACGCTCGCCGGCGGGATCGCCCACGAGTTCAACAACATTCTCGCTTGCATCCTCGGCTATACCGAGCTGATGCGCCGACACGTTGGGCTCAATGAGAAGCTCGGCCGCTACAACGAGATCGTCCACTCCAGCGCCGAGCGGGCCGCCGTGCTGACCAAGCAGTTGCTCGGCTTCTCGCGCCAAGCGCCGTTGCAACCGAAGCGATTGGACGGCAACGACCCGATCCGCGAAGCCGTCCGGTTGCTCGCCCGAACGATCCCAGCCCGAATCGCGCAGCACGTTTCGCTGACGGCCGAGCCGCTGCCGCTGATGGCCGACGGGTTCCAGTTGCAACAAGTCGTGATGAACCTCGTCGTCAACGCCCGTGACGCCATGCC
>JBBSVG010000510.1:0-3076 GCA_038233775.1 Bacteroidota bacterium
AAGCGGTCGATGACCGTCACCGACGCGACCGACCGAATCCGCAGCGCATCGGCCAGTTCGAGCCCGATATAGCCACCGCCGACGATGGCAGCACGCTCGGGCCGGTTCATCCGCAGCCAACTGTCGAGCGCACGGGCGTCGGCGAGCGTCTTGAACGTCAAGAGATTCGTCGCGGCGGGTCGGTCGATGGCCTCGGGCAGCCGTCGGGGCACGGCGCCGGTGGCGAGGATCAGCCGGTCGTACGGCAGGCCGTAGGTGCCGCGCTCGGTTGATTGGACCGTCAGTTCGCGGCGGCGGCGGTCGATGGCGAGCACGCGGCTGTCGAGTCGAACCTCGATGCCCTTCTCGGCTGCGAACGTCGCTGGCGTGTGGCGAACGAGCCGGTCCAGATCGGGACCGACGCCGCCGATGGCGAACGGCAGTTCGCAGACGCCGACAGACATGACCGAATCGGCCTCCAGCACGACGACCTCGCCGTCGGGCCGAACGCGCTTCGCTTGGGCTGCCGCTGCCGGTCCAGCCGCGAGGCCACCGACGACCACGATCCGTCGGCCTGCGCTCATATCGCGACCGGCGGTGCGGCCGATTGGAGTGCCGTCACGGCGACGAGCGTCACGATGTCGTCGGCGGTGCAGCCGCGAGACAGATCGTTGATCGGCTTGGCCAATCCCTGGATGATCGGGCCGACGGCCTGCGCCCCGGCGAGCCGCTCGACCAGCTTATAGGCGATGTTTCCCGCGTCCAGGTCGGGGAAAACCAGAATGTTCGCCCGGCCGCCGAGCGGCGAGTCGGATGCCTTTCGGGCGGCGACATCGGGCACCAGCGCCGCGTCGGCTTGGAGTTCTCCGTCGAAGGCGAACGACACGTTGCGTCGGGCCAGTTCGGTGGCAGCGCGCTGGACCTTCTGCACGTCGGGGTGGATCAGCTCGCCGCGCGTGCTGCACGACAGGAGCGCCACACGCGGCGGCTCGTCCTCGCCCAACAGCCCGACCCACGAACCGGCGCTGGCAATCGCGATCTCGGCCAATTGCTCCGCCGTCGGATTCGGCAGCACGCCGCAATCGGCGAACAGGAGCGCCTTGTTCCGCTCGCCAGCGTAGCTCGGAATCACCATCACCAGACACGACGAGATCGTCTTGACCGTTGGCGCCGGGCCGACCATGAAGAACGCCGCGCGGAGCACCTCTCCGGTCGTCGTGACCGCCCCGGCGACCATCCCGTCGGCGTGGCCGAGTTCGACCAGCCCGGCGCCGAACAGCAGCGGGTTGACGGTCTGGGCGACGGCTTCTTCGTGGGTCAGCCCGCGATGCGCCCGGTGGGCGAGCAGCAGGTTGGCGACCGCCTCGTGGAGCGGGTCGGTGGCCGGGTCGATGAACCGGGCCGGGCCGAAGTCGAGGTCCGGCGCAAACGCGCGAATCTCGTCCTCGCGACCGAGCAGAACGAGTTGGGCCAGATCGAGTCGGGCGATCTCGGCGGCGGCGTCGAGCGTGCGCCGGTCGCCGGTTTCGGGCAGCACGACCGTTCGGTGCAGACCGGCGGCGCGGGCGCGGAGCGTGGCAATGAGATCCAAAGCGGGGCGTTTTCGTCTGGGGAGCGGGGCAAACCAGCGGCGACCGTAAGATACGCGACCGCCCCGGCCGATTCAACGGCCGGGGCGGTTTGCCGAGCGGGACGCGTTTACTGACCGCCGAGAATCATCGGCAGTCCGCCGCCGCGCTCGTTGCCGATGATGACGACCTTCGCGTTCGGGCTCTTGGCGAGCGTTTCGGTCGCCTCGATCCCCTTCCACGTCAGCAGTTGCGGCGTCAGGCCCTGCGAGACGATCCGCTGATACTCGGCGATGCCGCGTGCCTCGATGGCCTTCCGCTCGGCCTCTTTCGCCTCTTTCTGGATGCGGAACTCGTACTGCTGGGCCGATTGCTCCTCTTTCAGCTTCTCCTCGATGGCGGTCTTGATCTGCGGCGGCAACTGCACGTCGCGCAGGAAGATCCCTTCGAGCAGGATGTGGCGACCTTTCAGGTTCCGCATCATCCCGTCGTTGATCTCTTTCTGGATCGTCGTCCGCTCGGTCGAATACAGCTGCTCCGGCGTGTACTTGCCGATCACCTCGCGAACCTCGCTGCGGATGACCGGCGCAAGTAGGATGTCGTAATAGCCCTGCCCGTATTCGGTGTGCAACCGACCGAGCGTCGCCGGATCGGGTCGGTAGCGGATCGACAGCTCGAGCGAGATCTCCAGCCCGTTGGCCGAGAGGACCGAGATCGTCTCTTTCTTCTCCTGCGTCCGCAGATCGTAGGTGTAGAGCCGGTTCCACGGGGCGACGAAGTGCGTCCCCTCAGGGTAGATGTTGTCAACCCGCGTCCCGCTGAACCGGTCCCAGAGCACGCCGCCCATGCCGGAATCGAGGCTCTGGGTCGAGCAGGTGCCGAGCATCAGCGCCAGCACCGGGATCATCAGAAACAGGCTCCACGTTGGGAAGCGGTTCGGGCGGAGCCGAATGCCCGTCGGTTCGTATTCGAGCGTCTTCGCCATGAGATGTCTCTGGGTTCGGTTGGGTCGGGCGGACACGAGTGCCATCAGCGCCCGACGGTCACGCCGCGCTTACGTGGCCCCGGACACCGGGTTGCGACCGGCCTACTTCGCCGTGATCCCGAGTTCCTTGCTCTTGGCCTTAAAGACGAGGGTCAGCGGCACGCCCTCGAAGCCGAAGTGCTCGCGGATTCGCTTCTCCAGAAAGCGCTTGTAATGGTCCATCACCAAGATCGGGTGGTTGACGAAGAACGCGATGACGGGCGGCGTCTGGCCGACTTGGGCGACGTACTTGATCCGAATCTCGCGGTCGGAGTTCGACGACGGCGGCGTGTGCGCGATGATCGGCAGGAGCACATCGTTCAGCTTGGCCGTCGAGACGCGCTTGTGCCGCTCCTCGTTGGCCTTCTTTGCCAGTTCGATGATCTTCGGGACGCGCTGCTTGGTCAAGGCCGAGACGAAAATCATCGGGATGTAATCGAGCGTGACGAGCTTGTCGCGGATCTCCTGCTCGAACGCTTTGGCCGTCTTGCTGTCCTTCTCGACC
>JBBSVG010000511.1:0-3064 GCA_038233775.1 Bacteroidota bacterium
AGACTCCGGCCTATCCTGTGGCGAGGCTTCACTGTTCGTGCTCTGCCGCGTTTCTGGAGAACCCAGGCCGTTGCCGGACATCCGGCGACGACTTTTCAAGCAGACCGGTGCGGCTCACTCCCTGCGTGAACTTCGCGATGCCGGTACGGCACTCGGCTTTCGGCTTCAGGGGGTCGCGATTCGCGGCTTCGATCCGCCGTTGCGACAACCGGCCCTCGTACATCTTGACCGGCAGCCGCTCGGTCATTTCGTCGACCGTGATGTAGGTCAACAGGTTCTCGTGGCCGAAACCGCGACGAGGGTCGCTGTTCGCCTGGTCGATCAGGTGCTGGATCGTCTGCTTGCCGTCGCCCATCACATGGGCCGGGACGCGCTCGGCGGCGGCGACGAGTTCGTGGTTGATGACGAGCATCCGAAAATCGGCGCCCGTAATGAAGCGTTCGACGATGACGTAGCGCGAGTGAATCTTCGCCGCGTGGAACGCCGCCGTCATCGCCTCGTCGTCGCGGATGTTGACCGTCGCGCCGCGACCGTGGTTGCCGTCGAGCGGTTTGCAGACGACCGGCCAGCCGAGCGTGTGCGCCGCTTCGAGCGCACCGGCCAGCGACTGGACCTCCTCGCCGGTCGGCACCGGGACGCCAGCTTGGTCGAGCAGCCCCTTGGTCGCGGCCTTGTCGGAGGCCAGTTCGGTCGAGATCATCCCGGTTCGGCCGGTCACGGTCGCCTGAATCCGCTGCTGCATCGCGCCGTGGCCGAGCTGGACGAGCGAGCGGTTGTTCAGCCGCAGCCACGGGATGCCGCGTTTGACCGCTTCCTCGACCAACGAGCCGGTGCTCGGCCCGAGTCGGTCGCGCTCCCGCGCCTCGCGCAGCGATTGGACAGTCGCCGCCAAGTCGTACGGCTCGTCGGCAAGTATCGCCTCGACGAAGCGGATGGCCTCGCGACCGGCGATCAGCCCGGCGTTCTCCTCCAAATAGCGAAAGACGACGTGGTACACGCCCGGTCGCCCGGAGACGCCACGGGTGCGGCCGAACGTCACCTCCATTCCGGCCAACTCCTGCATCTCGAGCGCGACGTGCTCGATGATGTGCCCCATCCACGTCCCTTCACGGACCCGGTCGAGGAACCCACCCGGTCGGTCTTCTGAGCAATGGTGCGAGTGGAGCGACGGCATGGCGCGCTCGAGTCGCTCACGGAAACCGGGAATCTGGTCGCTCGGCTTCGCCTCCATCTCCTCCAGATCGAGTTGCAGGACGATGCACGGTTCGAGGTGCCACAGGTTCGGCCCGCGCAGGGCGCGGATGGAGAGCAATTTCATGGGCAGCGGGGCAACGGTGGGGAGGGCGGGCCAGCGGGCGTGTCAGTCCGATTCGGCTGCGTCGCCGGCCGATTTCGCGGCGGCAGCGGCCCGAACGTGGGCGCGAACGTCGTCGTAGGCCCGAACGATGATGGTTTGCTCGTCGGCGGTGAGCCGCTCGGCCAACCCGTCGGCGACGGCATCGTCCTGGGTCGGATAATCCTCCAACCCTTCCGATTGGAGTTCGAGCCGCAACTCGGCCTCGACGGTGCGGCTGCGCTGGAACGCCTCGTTCAGCGCCCGCCGGTCTGGAGCGGGGACGAGGTGAAGTCGGGTCTTCAGGAAGCGCAACTGGGTCAGCAGAGAGGGCGAGGTCATGCGTGCGGGGTTGAGAAGGAATCGGGTGAGAAGTCGTGCAGATGCCCGAAAGATACACATTCGGCACGAAGTTTCCACGATCCTCCCGCATAGCGCTCTAAGAGTCACAGACAAAAGCCCCGCCCCTGTTTTACCTTACGAACCTCCACCCGTCGGTCTGGATCGCGAAACATTATAATCTCGCCTGTTGCAAATCATGCAGCGGCGCGTTACCTTTCGCGTCGAAGGTTCCAAGCTGAAACCCCACCGGGCAGCGTCTGTCGGACTCCGAACGATCCCTTCTTCCGACGTTCTCAGAGGAGTTGGTCCCATGTTCTTCACCCCCTGCTGTGCCCCGCTCGGTCGGCGCCTGCTGTTGCCGCTGATGACGGCGGTGCTCCTGCTCACCACCGGCAACGCGGCTCTGGCCCAGAGCCAGGGCTCGGGCAAGATGCTCGGTCGCCTGCTCGATGACAGCGGCAAACCGGTCACCGGCGCGACGCTGCTGCTCAACGGTCCGGGCTACACCAGCACGGCCGTGACCAACAACTACGGCGTGTATGTTTTCGTCGATGTTCCGGCCGGCTCGGCTTATACGCTGCGGACGAAGAAGGCGGGCTACACACCGACGAGCACGTCGGTGCGGATCAACCCGAACTACACGTCGCGCTACACGATGAAGCTGACGAACCCGAAGGCCGAGCAGGACGCCGCCCGTCAGGCTGCCCGCGACGCTGCGCCGACCATCGTCGCCGTTTCAGCGCCGACGTCGGTCGTCGTGCCGGTGGACGATCTGCCGCCGGCCGCGACATCGGCCACGATGCCGACAGCCAACAGCGATATCGACTCGTTCGTCGACCGCTCCGAAGGGATTCTCGATTCGATGGCCGCCGAGGCGATGGCCGACGTGCCGGAACCGGAGGCCGAGCCGGTCGCCGACGAAGCCAGCGCAACGACGGCGTTCAACGACGTGCCGGGCGAGCCGGCCGAGGTGATCGGCGGCGCCCAAGCGCTCGGTCGCGCGATGAATTACCCAGAGGAAGCGCGGCGGCGCAACGCCCAGGGCATCGCCACGGTCCGCGTCCGCGTTGACCAGAGCGGCGCCCCGGTCAACGCCGAGGTGCTGCGCTCGTCGATGAACCAGAGCATCGACGAAGCGGCGCTCGAAACGGTCATGTCGGTCCGCTACTCGCCAGCTAAGCAGCGCAACCAGCCAGTCAGCTCGTCGCTGGTGCTGCGGCTGAACTTCAAGCTGACCAAGTACCCGCGCTTTCGCCTTAGCAAAAGCCTCCGGCCGCCGCCCCTGACCTGCTCGGGGACGGCGGCCGTTTCGCTGGAGCGCCGCGACGGGTTATCTTGTCAGAGATTTCTTGTTGACCTCGACCAACCCGTTTCGCCCGATGAAAGCTG
>JBBSVG010000512.1:0-3063 GCA_038233775.1 Bacteroidota bacterium
CCGTCCCGGTCCGGTCGCGCACCACCGGCGGCGTCTCGGCCGTGACGACGATCTCTCGGGTCAGCGTCACCTGCTCTTCGAGCTTCGCATCGACGGTCGCGGTCCGGTCGGCGCTGACCTGCACGCCGGTCACAGCGATGGACTGATAGGAGATGTAGGACATCCGAACGGTGTAATCACCGACCGGGACGCGCAAAATCGTGTAGCGGCCGTCGAGATCGGTCGCCGCGCCGAGCGTCGTCCCGACGACGACCACGTTCGCGCCCGGCAACCCCTCGCCGGTGGCCCGGTCGGTCACGCGGCCAGCGATCTTGCCGACGAACTGCTGCGCCGCCGCCACACCCGAGAGAGCGGCAACGAGCAACAGAGCGGTCAGAAAGCGGAAAACGGTCGTCATTGTCGGCGATTGCAGAACCCTAAGTGGCTCCGTTCATGGATTCGACAGGCTCACCACGAACGGAGATCGGCGGTTGCGGAAGGGATTACTTGGCGACGGTCATCTGGCGGCTCACAGTCCGGCTGCCGACCGTGAGCCGATAGGTGTAGATCCCGCTCGGCAGCCCGGCGGCGTCGAACGTCGCGCTGTGCGATCCGGCCGTCTGGGTCGCGTTGACCAGCGTGCGGACCCGGCGACCGAGCGCGTCGAACACGTCGAGCCGGACTTGGCTGACGGCTGATAGCTGATAGCTGATCGCCGTCGTCGGGTTGAACGGGTTCGGCGCGTTCTGAGCCAGCGCGAAGCCGTCGGGTCGGGCGTCCGAGCGATCTTTGACGGCGACGGTGCCGGTGGTGAAGGCGTAGGCCCGGCGCGTCCCCTGATCGACGACGTAGGCGCGGGTGTCGTCGCGGTTCAGCGCGATGTCGCCGGGGTTCTTGAACGGTGCGCCAGCCGGATCGGGGTTCGTCATGCTCGTTTGGGACGGCAGTTCGACGGCTTCGAGGGCGAACGTCCCCTGAATATCGAACGCCTTGACCCAGCGTCGGGTCGAGTCGATCCCGGCCACCCAAAGCCGACCCTGCCGGTCGGCGGTGATCCCACTCGGCACCAACGACGACAGCGTCAGCCCGCCGCCCGGCTCGCTCAATCGGGTCGGTTTGAAGTCGATGGGCGCGGCCGTCGTCCCGCCCGACCAGACCGAGATGCCGCCGGTAAACGGTGCACAGTTCGATCCGGCCGACGGCGGCGTGGCGTTGCGCGAGGTGAAGTAAACACCGCCCGGCTGCCCGTAATCGACGCCCGGCACGACGGCGATGTCGCGCAGTGCGCTGAGGGCGCAGGCGTCGTTGCCGCCGGTCTCGGTGTTGTTCGACGGCGTCGTCGCGACCCAGTTGCCGTAGCCGGCGCCGCCGGGATTGGAGAAGTTATAGACGCGGGTCGAGGCTTGGAACGAGAGCGTCGTGAAGACGAAGCCGTTGTCAGCCGCGTCGAGCCCATAGACGAACGTCCCGTAGCCCCCGTTGCCAGCGACGCCGTTGAACACCTTGCGCCCGGTCACGCTGCCGCCCGGATAAAGATAGATGCTGCCGACCGCTTCCGCCGGCGTCTTCTGCGACGAGACGAGCACGTCGTTGCCGAGCGTCGTGATCCCACGGGTCGAGAACACCGTCGCGTCGTTCTCGGCCGTGTAATCCTGCACCAGTTCGAACATACGGGCGCCAGGCACCAGCTTCCACAGCGCGTTGTGCGCCTTCTCATCGATGGCGCGGGACGAGATGATGTAGAGCGTCCCGTCGTCGGCGACGCTGGCGAGGAACGGCCGAACCGTCGCCGTGTCGGCGGCCGGGAAGGTCAGTTCGCGGTCATACTTCCACGTCACGTCCTGCGCGTTGGCAACGGTCGCCGTCGCCAGCACCACGCCCGCGCCCATCAATAGCCAGGGTTTCATCGGAGTCTCCAGGGGATTTAGCTGTCAGCTATCAGCCGTCAGCTAACGGCAGGAAAAAGCTGACTGTTGTATCGTGTGCAAGAACGCCTGCTCTCCGTGAACGGAGCCACCGCCGCCGACCGGCTTACCGGACGAGCATCAGCTTACGGACGAGCGGGGCGCCGCCCGAAACGGTCAATCGGGCCAGATAGAGGCCGCTCGGCAGCCCGGCGGCGTCGAACGTCGCGCGGTGCGAACCGGCCGGTTTGGTTTCGTCAACCAGCGTGCGGACGCGGCGACCAAGCGAATCGAACACGTCGAGCCTGACGTTGCTGATAGCTGATAGCTGATAGCTGATAGCCGTCGTCGGATTAAACGGGTTCGGTGCGGCGCCGAGCAGCGCGAACGTCGTCGGTCGCGCCATCGCATCGGTCGGAACATCGGTTGCGACCAGCGTTCGGCGCCAGCGGACGGCATCGGCGACGATCTCGCCCGAACCGGACAGGCTGCCGTAGAGCGCGACCAAGCTCGTCGTTCCGGCCGAGTACGGGAACGCGCCCAGCCGGACCCACGACCCGATGGCCCGGCGCTGATCGACGAACACCGTGTCGTAGCCGCCGCGCCGACCGATCACGTAGCCGACCCGCGACGAGCGACCGGCCTCGCCAGCGGGCAAGCGGACGGCGATCTCGTACATCCCTTCGTCGGCCAAGCGCGTGGACCAGAACGCCCGGTTGGCGGCAACGCCGCCGGTCGAACTGCGATAGTTCGCCCCAATAAAACCGTCGCCAGCCGTCGAGGTCGCCCACGAACCGTAGAAGTTGACGCCGGGCTGATCGTTGTCGAGCTGAATCTCGATGGTCGCCGGGTTGTAGATGAACTGGAGGTCGGCGGGTTCGAGCGGACGGCCCTGCGCGTCGGCCAGACCGGCGATCTGAATCGTGTACTGCTGCCCGATGGTCAGCGGCTCGACGGTCAGATAAACGACCGACGGATCGTCGCTCGCCACTTCGGCGGCCGTGACGGCGCGACCGGCGATGGTGAACGCGGTTGCGGCCAGCGCACCGGCGGCGAGCGGTCGGTTGAACCGAATCTGTAGCTCAGTCTGTCCGGCCGCCAACACCTCGGTCGCCGTAAACGCCTCGACCCGGTTCAGCCGCACGTCATCGACCGAGAGCGCGCCCACAGCGCCCGGTGC